>JAGAAJ010000116.1 GCA_017615355.1 Prevotella sp. | reverse complement strand
TATTGGAGGGAACGGTCAATAAAACAAAGGCTATCAAGAGGGGCATGTTTAATAGAGCAAAGCCTGATGTGCTAAGAGCCAAAGTTATTTATAGTGGTATGAAATGGGACTGGAATTTTCACCCAAATTGACGCAGAATCTAAATGTTTTAGAAAATTAATTCATCCAACAGGTTGTGTAAGTTTTTTTATTCGTCCCCGCTGCATATTGCTGGCATTCCTTTTTGCGCAGAGGTGAAGTTACTCACTTACTCACTTTTGACATTTACATTTCTGAGATACCTGAAACGGATAATATTATAATAAATTATCACTACTGTCCAAAGAAATTTTCCCATAGGGTCAGCTGACCATCATCGGAGTCTTTCAAAGGACGTTTTGGTTTAACGAATAGTTCGCCTAAGGGCTTCCTCTCGAAGAGAACTTTCCCGATAGCGGACGATAAAATATAAAGATCTTGATCAACATGATAAACTTTCTTTGCAATGGCAAGCAGCAGATAATCGCAGATGGCAATCCAAATCTGCGAGAAGACTGCATTCTGGCTCGTACCATACAACGACTTGATGTGCAGCCGCTGCTTTATCCATTTAAAGAAACATTCCACCTGCCAGCGTTCCCTGTAGAGTTCTGCTATAGTCAGATAGGAGTGAGTGAAGTCGTTGGTCAGGAATCTATAGACATTGCCTGTGGCATAATCCTCATAAACGACCATGCGGAGAGTGTCAGGATATCACTTGGAGGTTCTCGGACCAGTAAGCCTGATAACAGAGTCACTAATAACACCTGTATGCTTGTCAACGAGTTGTTCCTCCACCACTTCATATTTCATGTTGTCCTTGGCTCTTGTTACGAAGAACGCCTGCTGACGATGGAAGTGGTTGAACAGTTGTCTGAAGTCAACGTAGCCTTTGTCCATGAGATAGTAGCTTCCTAGCTCTACAGGAATCAGGCTCATAGCCTTGGAGTCATGAACGGCAGCTTCTGTCAGATAGATGAAGGTTGGTATGGAACCACGCAAATCCAACAGCGTATGCATCTTCACACCACCTTTGTCGTGATGCAGACGAGCCCAAGGACAGAGCTGAAGGCACAACTTAATCGTACTGCTATCAAAAGCATACACAATGCCATCAACGTCAAGTCGGGAAGGCTCATTCTGATACAGTTTCCTTGTCCAGGCAATCAGAATCTGGCCAAAATCATGGTATATACGCCAATCCTTTGTCTCATTAATATGAGCCAAGGTGGAACGCTGGATATACTTTATTCCACCCGAATAGAGCTTGGAAGACAATGCCACCAGCGTTGCATCGATGCTGCGGAGGCTAACCTGGTCGGTGAACTGGGCAAAGCTCATCACCATGAACTGGTCTCTGCATTTGAACCCGATGGCATGTCTATTGCCATTGTATCTCTTTACGCACTTGTCGAACTCATATCTTGGTATGAGCGACATAATCTGAGCGAATACGGTCTTTCCCTGATTCATGATTTCTGCCTCTTGCAATACGATTTGCAAAAGTACAAAATCAAATCTCGAAAAAATAATATTCGCGTAACTCATTGATAATAACTAATTTAAATCATGTTCAAGAAATTTTCTTTGGACAGTAGTGATAAATTATATATACTCACTAGTGTCCGGTTAAAATTACTGGAGCTCTTTGTAAGTAATTGATATTTAATATGTTTCAATACTTTTTGAATTAAACCGATTTGAATTTAAAGTATCTCCAAAAGACAATGTTTCTAAAAAAGCGATTGCTGATTATCAGCATGTTACAGAGTCGAATCATGTCATTGAAGGGGATTCGAGAATTTAACTGGACAGCAGTGATATATACTTATTATTTGTCACTTTTCAATCGATGATTACTTACAGTTTTTTAGTACTTTAAAAGTGAAAAACCTAAATGTCAAAAATGACTAAGTGAGTAACTTGGGGTAAGCGAGTGCAGATAATACATTTTGGAGCCTCCGCATTTTCCTGCGGGAGCTCCATAAAATCCTGTGGAGGCTCCAACTAATTACAGAGAAGCCTCTTTTTTAGGCCCGAAAGGTTTGGCTGTCGGGGAGTTTTTGCCTAAGATAATTTCCTTGCGGGACGCAGGGCCTCGACGATGCGGGCGAGCTGGTTGGGGATGCGGATCTGCTGCGGACACTTCGGTAGGCACTCCTCGCAGTCCTGACATTTCTTGGCCCAGGTGGCCTCGTCGGGCAGCGCCTTCTGGAAACCGTCGATGAACTGCTGCTTGCGCTCCTGATAATTGTCGGCTGTGGGGTCGGGTAGGGGAAGGATGTGCTCGGTGACGGCCTCGTTGTAATAGGCGAAGTTGGCGGGGATGTTGACACCATAGGGGCAGGGCATGCAATACTCGCAGGTGGTGCAGGGAATGGTGGGGAAGCCCGACATCTGGTCGGCTATCGAGGCTAGCAGCTGGTTCTCCTGCTCGGTGCAGGGCTGGAGCGGCGAGAAGGTCTTGATGTTCTCCTCAAGATGATCCATGCGGTTCATGCCGCTCAGCGTGGTGAGGATGTTGGGATAGGAACCCACCCAGCGGAAGGCCCAGCGGGCTGTGCTGTCGTCGGGATGCACGGCGAGCAGCTGGTCGGTCAGCTCCTGTGCCATCCGTCCGAAGGCACCGCCACGCAGCGGCTCCATCACTACGCATTGCACGCCGGCCTTCAGGCATTTGCCGTAGAGGTATTCGGCATCGGCATCGGTGCGGCGGCCTCCGCGCATAGAGGCGTGGCGCCAGTCGAGGAAGTTCATCTGAATCTGGCAGAAGTCCCATTGATACTCCAGCTGGCGATCGAGGAGCCAGTCGAAGTCGCGCACATCGCCGTGATAGCTGAAGCCCAGGTGGCGGATACGTCCTGCCTCGCGCTCCTTGAGCAGGAAGTCGAGGATGCCGTTGTCGAGGAAACGGCCCTTCAGTGTGTCCATTCCTCCGCCGATGCCGTGCAGCAGATAGTAGTCGATATAGTCAACGCGCAGGCGCTCGAGGGAGGTCTCGTAAAGGCGCTTCGATTCGTCATAGGACCACAGGCGGCGGTTCTGGTTTGACATCTTCGTGGCGATGTAGAACTTCTCGCGGGGATGGCGTGCCAAGGCGTTGCCCGTGAGCACCTCCGACTGTCCGCCCATATACATCGGCGCTGTGTCGAAATAGTTGACGCCATGCTCGATGGCATAGTCGACGAGGGCGTTCACCTCATCCTGGTCGTTGGGCAGGCGCATCATGCCGAAGCCCAGCAGCGAGATCTGCTCGCCCGAGCCCTGCTGGGTGCGGTAGGTCATTTCTCCTGAGAGGTGAGGGCTGTGAGGTGAGAGGAGAGAATCTTTCTTTGCGAAAGCGCCAAAGGGCTCTAAAGCCATAGCGGCAACGGCTGAGCCGGCGCCAATGCCTAACTGCCGCAGAAAGTGGCGGCGGTTCATCTGCTGTCCATTCTTTTTCATGTTGGTTAAGATTATTAAAGTTCAGAGTTCAGAGTTCATAGTTCAGAGTTCAGAGTTCATAGTCAGTTCTCTTCAGTATTTGCTCTCTTTCTTCTGCACCCATACATGAATCACAAATCCTAGGAGGATGAGGGCGAGAGGAATGAGGAGGAGACGGTTGGAGAACGTGAGACCGTAGATGTGGAGCAACACCAGCATGGCGACGCCGAGGCACATATATGTGAGCCCGATGTATCGCTTGCCCTTGCACAACCACATCACAAGAGCGATGCTGGCCAGGAGGCCAACAACGACAAAGGGCAGGTATTCAATCAGAAATTCTAACATTCTATTGCGTTGACGCTGCAAAGATAATGAAAAAAAGGGAGTGAGGAGAGAGGAGAGTGGAGTTTTTTAGGCAGAAAAAGATAAAAAAAGTTAATAATGTAGTGAAACTATCGGCTATGAACTCTGAACTCTCAACTTTTTTGTACCTTTGCAGCCGCATTTTTGCATAACAACATTTTTAACATTTAATAGAACGTATGAATCAGTACGAAACCGTTTTCATTTTAACTCCCGTTTTGTCTGACGATCAGACAAAGGAAACGGTCGCAAAGTTCAAGACACTTCTCACCGACAACGGTGCTGAAATCGTGAGCGAAGAGGCCTGGGGACTGAAGAAACTGGCTTACCAGATTGAGAAGAAGACCTCTGGGTTCTACTTCCTCATGGAATTCAAGGCTGAGCCGGAAGTGATTAAGACATTGGAGACCGCCTATCGTCGTGACGAGAAGGTGATTCGTTTCCAGACAGTGAAGCTTGACAAGTATGCCATCGAGTATGCTGAAAAGCGTCGTAAGAAGTATGCAACTAAAGTAGAGGAGGCTTAAATCATGGCAGAACAGTCAGAAATCCGTTATCTCACCGCTCCTTCCATCGACACGAAGAAGAAGAAGTATTGCCGCTTCAAGAAGCTCGGCATCAAGTACATCGACTACAAGGACCCCGAGTTCCTGAAGAAGTTCCTCAACGAGCAGGGTAAGATTCTGCCCCGCCGCATCACCGGCACCTCTCTGAAGTTCCAGCGCCGCGTGGCTCAGGCCGTGAAGCGTGCACGTCAGATTGCACTGCTGCCTTACGTAACCGACATGATGAAATAATAATGAAGGAGGACGCAAGACTATGGAATTGATATTGAAAGAAGATATTATCGGTCTGGGATACAAGAACGATATCGTGAATGTAAAGTCGGGCTATGGCCGCAACTACCTGATTCCTCAGGGCAAGGCCGTCATTGCCTCTGAGAGTGCCAAAAAGATTCTGGCCGAGAACCTGAAGCAGCAGGCTCACAAGCTGGCTGCCCTGAAGGCTGCAGCCGAGGAGCGTGGCAACGCCCTGCAGGGTGTGGCTCTGACCATCGCCGCCAAGGTGAGCGCTACAGGTCAGCTCTATGGTTCGGTGAACACCGCTGCTGTGGCTGAGGAGCTGAAGAAGCTCGGTCACGACATCGACCGCAAGATCATCACCATGCGCGACATCAAGAAGGTGGGTGAGTACGTGGCTCTGGTGCACTTCCACAAGGAGGTGACTGTTGAGATTCCCGTTACCGTCATCGCTGAGAATGCTGAAGAGTTGAAGGCTGCTGCTGCCGTCAAGGAAGAGGCTGCTCCCGTTGTGGAGGAGGCTCCCGTTGAGGAAGAGGTTGCCGAGGAGGAAGCTCCTGCTGCAGAGTAACAACGCTGTAAAGCAAAATCATTGATATTACAACGCTCGTCCCAGCCATCGGTCAGGTGGCTGGGATTTTTTGTATACACAAAAAATCCCCTCCCTTGGAGGGGAGGGGTAGGGGTGGGGTGTCAGAGTTCGCTCTCTTTCATGCGCTCGGCATTCTCGGCAACTGTCAGCGCATCAATCATGGGCTGGATGTCGCCGCCAAGGAATCCTTGCAGGTCGTGAGTGGTGAAGCCGATGCGATGGTCGGTGACACGGCCCTGCGGAAGTTGTAGGTGCGGATCTTTGCGGAGCGGTCGCCGGTAGAGACGAGCGTCTTACGGCGTGAAGCGATGTCGTCGACATATTTCTGGTGCTCCTTGTCATATATAAAAGTGTACAGGCGCGAGAGGGCACGCTCCTTGTTCTTCGGCTGGTCGCGTGTCTCAGTACACTCGATGAGGATCTCCTCTGTCTCGCCTGTGTTGGGGTTCTTCCACATATAGCGCAGGCGCACACCTGATTCCACCTTGTTCACGTTCTGACCGCCGGCACCAGAGGAACGGAAGGTGTCCCACTTGATCTCGCCCTCGTTGATATGCACCTCGAACTTGTCAGCCTCAGGAAGCACGGCGACGGTGGCGGCGCTGGTGTGCATGCGACCCTGCGTCTCGGTGGCAGGCACGCGCTGCACGCGGTGGACACCACTCTCATACTTCAGCGTGCCATAGACATCGGCACCAGAGACGGCGAAGTCAATCTCCTTGTAGCCGCCCACGGCACCCTCGGAGACATCGGTGACCGAGAGTTGCCAGCCCTTCGAGTCGCAGAAGCTCTTGTACATCTTAAACAAGTCGCCGGCAAAGAGGCAGGCCTCGTCACCACCCGTTCCTGCACGGATCTCCATCTGCACGTTCTTCGCGTCCTCAGGATCCTTGGGTATGAGGGCAATCTTGATCTCCTCCTCCAGTTTGGGCTGCAGCTCCTCGTTGGCTGCCAGCTCCTCGCGGGCCATCTCCTTCATCTCGGGATCGTCCTCGTTGGCCAGGATGTCCTTCGCCTCCTTGATGCCGTTGATGCATGCGATATAACGGCGGCGGGCATCCATGATGTCACTCAGGTCCTTGTATTCCTTCGTCAGCTTGACAAAACGCTGCTGGTCGCCAATGACATCGGGGTCGGTGATAAGTGTTGATACCTCCTCGAAACGGGCCTCCAGACCGTCGAGCTTCTCCAAGATGCTGTTTGTTGTATCTGCCATAAATGCTTTTCTTTTTGTTTTCTGCTGCAAATTTATACAAAAAATCCGAATTATCAGACATTTCCGTGAAAAAATAAAGAAAATGCCCTGAAAAGTAGGGTTACTTCAACCGACGTTTTGGCAGAACATGACAATGCGGCACGTTTTTTGCTGTCGTGTTGATAGGAAAATAAAAACATGCAATCATGAAAGAAGAAGATATTCACATTGACGACGAGGAGCAGAAGGATGATCCCGTCGAAGAAGAAGAAACAGTAGCCACCGAGGAGGCTCAGGACGAAGCGGAGAAAGACGCAGAGGCTGAACCTGCCGAGGAGCGTGATCCGCTGGATGTTGCGCTGGAGGAGATAGAATCTCTGAAGGACAAATACCTGCGTCAGGTGGCTGAGTTTGACAACTATCGCAAACGCACCCTGAAGGAGCGTGCAGAGCTCATCCTCAACGGCGGCGAGAAAGCCATCAAGGCAATCCTGCCCGTAGTGGACGATATGGAACGTGCGATGAAGAACGGCGCCAATACCGACGACCCGCAGGTGCTGCGCGACGGTATGGAACTCATCTATAACAAGATGATGAAAACGCTGGAGGGCCTGGGCGTCACCAAGATTGAAACTGAGGACGCTGACTTCGATACCGACCTGCACGATGCAGAGGCACTTGTGCCTGGTATGGGAGATGATAAGAAAGGTAAGGTAATAGACTGTATTGCAACAGGATATAAACTGAACGATAAAGTAATTCGCCACGCTAAGGTGGCTGTTGGACAATAACCGTTAAACCAAGACAAAAACGTGGCTCAAAAGCGTGATTATTATGAAGTGCTTGGCGTTGCCAAGACAGCCTCTGAGGAGGAAATCAAGAAGGCTTATCGACAGATAGCCATCAAGTATCACCCTGACCGTAACCCGGGTGACAAGCAGGCCGAGGAAAAGTTCAAAGAAGCTGCCGAGGCCTATAATGTGCTGCATGATCCGCAGAAGCGTCAGCAGTATGACCAGTTCGGATTTGCCGGCCCGATGGGTGGCGGCGGTTTCGACGGCTTCGGCGGCGCATCGATGAACATGGACGACATCTTCTCGATGTTTGGCGACATCTTTGGCGGACACGGCTTCAGCGGCTTTAGCCGAAGAGGTGGCAGACAGCAGCATCGCGGCAGTGACCTGCGCCTGAAGGTGAGGCTGACGCTGGAGGAAATCAACCAGGGCGTCACCAAGAAGTTCAAGGTTCGCAAGGACATCACCTGCAGCCACTGTCACGGTACTGGTGCCGAGGGTGGCAGTGGTCATGAGTCGTGCCCGACGTGTCACGGCTCAGGCGTCATCACACACACCACGCAAAGCATCTTCGGTATGATGCAGACGCAGGGTGTGTGTCCTACGTGTCAGGGCGAAGGCCAGATCATCAAGGACAAGTGTAAGCAGTGTCAGGGTACTGGCGTCGTCAAAGGCGAGGAAGTGGTGGAAATCAATATTCCTGCTGGTGTTGCCGAAGGAATGGTTGTCAATGTGCCTGGCAAAGGAAATGCCGGACATCATGGTGGCGTTGCAGGCGACATCCAAGTCTTCATTGAAGAAGAGGATAACAACACCTTTGTTCGCGATGGCAACGATTTGATCTACAACCTGCTGCTCGACTTCCCCACAGCGGCACTTGGAGGCGAGGTGGATATCCCCACCATCGAAGGCAAGACGCTGAAAGTGAAGATAGACAGCGGTACGCAGCCAGGCAAGACGATGCGCCTGCGTAGCAAGGGACTGCCCGCTGTCCAAGGCTACGGTTCGGGACGCGGCGATCTGGTGGTGAACATCAGCGTCTATGTGCCGAAGACCCTCTCACGTGATGAGCGTAAGGCTATTGAGGAATTCAAGGACAGCGACAACTTCAAGGGCGACCGCCAGACGAAGGATTCCATCTTCAGCCGTTTCAAGAACTATTTCTCGTAACTCTCACCTCTCCTCTCACCTCTTACCTCTTACCTCATACCTCTTACCTCATACTTCTTACTTCTTACTTCAAATGACATACCAGGAGGCAACACAATATCTGTTTAACCAGACAGCGAACTTCGAGAAGCAGGGACCGTCAGGCTACAAGGAGGGTCTTCGCTCGATGCAGGAGCTTGACAAGCACTTCGGCCATCCGCACAAGAAGTATCGCACGATTCACGTGGCAGGCACCAACGGAAAGGGGTCCCTTTCGCACATGCTGGCAGCACAGCTACAGGTTTGCGGCTATCGCGTTGGTCTGTATACTTCGCCGCACCTCGTTGATTTCTGTGAGCGCATTCGCGTGAACGGACAGCCCATTAGCGAAGAGTATGTCACGAAGTTTGTAGAGACGGAGCGACCGTTCTTCGAGCCGCTGAAGGCTACTTTCTTCGAGGTCACCACAGCGATGGCCTTCAAATACTTCAGCGAGCAGGATGTGGACATCGCCGTGATAGAAGTGGGACTCGGTGGACGAATGGATTCTACAAATATCATCACTCCTATCTGCAGCATCATCACCAATATCTCGCTTGACCACACGCAGCTGCTGGGTTCCAGTTTGGAGGAGATTGCCCTAGAGAAGGCTGGCATCATCAAGGAAGGTGTGCCCTGTGTCGTCGGTGAGGTGACGCCTGAGACACGTCCAGTCTTTGAGGCTGTGGCCAAGGAGAAACACACCAAACTCATCTTTGCAGAAGACACGCCTGCCTCGAAGCTAATACCGTCCAAACCAGGTGACAAAGGCCAGCGCTACAGGAATATCTATGGAGTGGAATTCTCGTGTGAGTTGATGGGCGATTTTCAGGTGAAGAACATGAATACTTTTTCTACCGTCATGCTCTTGCTCATGGATCTAGGCTATCTATGTTCCTGCAAAGATCCAAGAAACGTGGAAAATATCACTTATGAGCTGAATACTGCCCTGATGAACGTCACCAAACTGACAGGCCTCATGGGTCGTTGGCAGACTGTGCAGGAAAAGCCGAAGGTGGTTTGCGACACAGGTCACAATGCAGGCGCTTGGAATTATCTGAGCAAACTGCTGGAGGAAGAAGAAAAGAATTGCCGTGAGCTGCGCATCATCTATGGCATCCTGGAGGACAAGGACATCTATGCTGTGATGTCACAGCTGCCCAAGAACGCTCGCTACTACTGGACGAAAGGTTCCACGAAACGTGCCTTCCCAGAGAACTCCTTAAAGGTTTTCGGCGAGCAGTTCGGCCTCAAGGGAGATGCCTATCCCAATGTGCAACAGGCCTTTGACGCAGCGATGGAAGACGCCCAACCCGATGACTTTGTCTTCGTCGGAGGCAGCAATTACGTCGTTGCCGATTTCCTCAAAACACGCATTTAGTTAACTTTAACACCAAATTTTTGCCGATATGCTTGCGCGTATCGGCTTTTTGTTGTATTTTTGCAACTAGATTGTAACTAAAAACATCAATTATTAGTGACTATGACAGAAAATGCGAATCTCTGTGGTCTGAAACGTGAAGACTTTCAGACCACTATCAACGGACGTAAGACTGATCTCTACATCCTGCGTAACCGTAAAGGCTATGAAGTGGCAATCACCAATTATGGCGGAGCTATCTGCTCCATCATGGTGCCTGACAAAGACGGCAACGTCGCCAATGTCATTCAGGGCCACGACAACATCCAGTCCGTCATCAATTCTCCGGAACCATTCCTGTCCACGCTTATCGGTCGCTTTGGCAACCGCATCTGCCGCGGACAGTTCACGTTGAATGGCAAGGAGTATCAGCTGGCCATTAACAATGGGCCTAACGCCCTGCATGGTGGTCCTACCGGTTTCCATGCCCGCGTTTGGGATGCCCGCCAGATGGGTCCGCGCTCATTGGCCCTGCATCGCGTCAGCAGCTATGGTGAGGAAGGCTTTACAGGTGAGGTGGATGTCACCGTGGAGTTCACGTGGAGCGATGACAATGAGCTCATCATCGAGTATCTGGCTTCGACCAACAAGAAGACCATCGTCAACCTGACACATCACGCCTTCTTCTCATTGGCAGGCACGGCTGATCCTACGCCCACCATCGAGAACCAGGTGATGGAGATGAACGCCGACTTCTATATCCCCATTGACGAGACCTCTATCCCTACGGGTGAGATCCTGAAGGTGGCCGGCACGCCGTTTGATTTCCGCACCCCGAAGGCAGTGGGTAAAGATATCGACGCCGACGATGAGCAGATCAAGAACGGTGCAGGCTATGACCACTGCTTCGTGCTGAACAAGAAGGAAGAGGGTGAGCTGAGCTTCGCCGCTCGTCTGACGGAGCCTGTCAGCGGTCGTGTGCTGGAGGTTTATACCACAGAGCCTGGTGTTCAGGTCTATAGCGACAACTGGGCCAACGGTTACAAGGGTGTGCATGGTGCCACCTTCCCACGTCGCAGCGCCATCTGCTTCGAGTGCCAGCACTTCCCCGACAGCCCCAACCGTCCTTACTTCCCCAGCGTTGTGCTCAACCCGCATCATCGCTACAAGCAGAAGACTATCTATAAATTCGGAATAACAAAATAAAAAAACTAAACTATGGCACAAGAGAAAAAAAATACACAGTTGGTGGCAATTATCACCATGTGCTTCATCTTCGCGATGATCAGCTTCGTCACCAACATGGGTGCACCCTTTGGCAACATCTGGGGCGAGCATTTCCCCTTCGCCAAGGCCTGGGGTAACCTGATGAACTTCGCCGCTTACCTGTTTATGGGTATTCCTGCAGGTAAGATGCTGATTAAGTTCGGCTATAAGAAGACCGCCCTCATCGCCCTCATCGTGGGTATTGTCGGTCTCTTCATCCAATATCTCTCCAGTCTGGTGGGTTCCGATGTTGAGGTGTTTACCTGGTCGGGCTATGAGACGACGAAGTGGGTTGAGGGCGTGAAGCAGACCTTTACACAGGACATTCGTGTCACGCTGAACCTCTTCATTTATCTGCTTGGCGCTTTCATCTGCGGCTTCTGTGTCTGTATGCTGAATACCGTGGTGAACCCCATGCTGAACCTGCTGGGAGGCGGTGGCAACAAGGGCAACCAGCTTATCCAGATTGGCGGCACGATGAACTCCTTGACCGCTACGCTGACCCCGTTGCTTTCAGGTCTGCTCGTTGGTGAGGTGACAAAGGACACAAGTATGAGCAAGGTGGCTCCGTTGCTGTTCATCGGCATCGCCGTGTTCGCCATCTCCTATTTCATCATCAGCCGCGTGCAGATTCCCGAGCCTACGCTGGGTAAGGAGCAGCCGAAGTACGAGCGCAGCCCGTTGGCTTTCCGCCACTGTCTGCTCGGCGTCATCGCCATCTTCTTCTATGTGGGTATCGAGATAGGTATTCCTATGGAGTTGAATTTCTATGTCACCGACTTCACCAAGGGTTCTGCTGCCGTGGGTGGTACACTGGCTGCCAGCTACTGGCTGATGATGTTGGTGGGACGTGCCTCGTCGAGTGCTATCTCCGGCAAGGTGTCTACCAAGATGCAGCTCACTGTCGTTTCTGCTGTGGCTATCCTGCTGTTACTGATCGCAATCTTCATGCCTGAGAGCTCTACGTTCACAGTCAGTGGCAAGGATATTCCTGTGAAGTGTATCTTTATCGCAGCCTGCGGTCTCTGTACATCTATTATGTGGGGCGGCATCTTCAACCTCAGCGTTGAGGGACTGGGCAAGTACACCGAGGCAGCTTCCGGTATCTTCATGACGCTCGTCGTCGGTGGTGGTATCATGCCGCTTATCCAGGAGGCTATGGCCAACTCCAGCATTGGTATCATCAACAGCTACTGGCTCGTCATCGCCATGTTGGCTTACATCCTGTTCTACGCAGTCATTGGTAGTAAGAACGTGAACAAGGATATCAAAGTAGACTAAGTTCTAACAAATAGTAAATTGTAAATCTGTAAATCGTAAATCATTATGATGGACATTGAATTTGTAAGAAGTCGCTTCATCAAGCACTTTGACGGAAAGACGGGTAACGTTTATGCATCGCCCGGACGTATTAACCTGATTGGTGAGCACACCGACTATAACGGAGGCTTCGTGTTCCCCGGCGCAGTGGACAAGGGCATCATGGCTGAGATGCGTGCCAACGGCACGGAGGACACCGTGATGGCTTATGCCATTGACTTGAAGGACCGCGTGGACTTCCACCTCAACGACCCCGCAGGACCGCGTGCCTCTTGGGCTCGCTACATCTACGGCATCTCGAAGGAGATGCAGAAGCTGGGCGTTCCCGTGAAGGGTTTCAACATTGCCTTCGCTGGTGATGTGCCCCTCGGCGCTGGCATGTCTTCAAGTGCTGCTATGGAGAGCTGCTTCGCCTGTGGCCTGAACGACATCTTCGGCGAGAACAAGGTATCCCAGTGGGATATGGTGCTGGCCGGACAGGCTACTGAGCACAACTACTGCGGTGTGAAGTGCGGCATTATGGACCAGTTCGCCTCCGTCTTCGGCAAGGCTGGCTGCCTGATGCGCCTCGACTGCCGCAGCCGCGAGTTCGAATACTTCCCCTTCAAGCCCGATGGCTACCGTCTGGTGCTGCTCGACTCTGTGGTGAAGCACGAACTGGCTGGCTCGCCCTACAACGACCGCCGCAATAGCTGCGAGAATGTGGTGAAGCATATTGCCGCCAAGCATCCCGAGGGCAAGTTTGAGACGCTGCGCGACTGCACATGGGAGCAGCTCGAGGAAGTACGTGCCGAGGTTGGCGAAGAGGATTACAAGCGTGCTCACTTCGTCTTAGGCGAGAAAGACCGCGTGCTGGCAGTCTGCGACGCTCTGATTGCAGGCGACTATGAGACCGTTGGCCAGAAGATGTACGAGACCCACGAGGGCCTGTCGAAGGAGTATGAGGTGAGCTGCGAAGAGCTCGACTTCCTCAACGACATCGCTAAGGAGAACGGTGTTACCGGTAGCCGCATCATGGGTGGTGGCTTCGGTGGCTGCACCATCAACCTGGTGCGTGCCGACCTCTACAAACAGTTTGTTGCCGATGCCAAGCAGAAGTTTGCTGCCAAGTACGGTCACGAGCCCAAGGTCTACGATGTCGTCATTGGCGACGGCTCACGCAAGCTCTGCTAAGTCCCCAAAAGAATCCATTCCTCTTTCAAAAGAAGATTAGGATCCTGTATAAAGAAAAGTGGCGCATCCAAATCGGGTGCGCCACTTTTTTTGTAGGAGTAGGGGATTGATAATCAAATCCCCTACCGCTCTAGCTTTGCTGGCTTGCAAAGCAAGAACTTTCTTGAGAAATTACTCGCTCCAGTCCTCCTGGGTCTTACGGACGTAAGTCTTGTAGCGGAGCTGAGCCATCTTCTGGGCCTCGGCGAAGAGCTCCTCGGCCTCGTTGGGATAAGCCTTCTTCACTGACAGGTAACGAACCTCACCGAGCAGGAAGTCATGGAAGTTCTCCCAGTTGGGCTCCTTAGAGTCGAGTGAGAACGGATTCTTGCCTTCCTCAGCCAGAGCGGGGTTGAAGCGCCACAGGTGCCAGTAACCGCACTCAACAGCCTTCTTCTCCTCAGCCTGGCTCTTACCCATACCGCCCTTGGCCTTCAGACCGTGGTTGATACATGGTGCATAAGCGATAACCAAAGATGGACCGTCGTATGCCTCTGCCTCCTTCAATGCCTTCAAGCACTGTGCTGGGTTAGCACCCATAGCGATCTGTGCAACGTAAACATATCCGTAAGTAGTTGC
>JAGAAJ010000115.1 GCA_017615355.1 Prevotella sp. | reverse complement strand
GGCCTCCGTGATGAGGTAGGCGGGGTGCGTCTCCTTCGGATTGTGCAGCACGGTGGGATGAAACTGCACGAACTCCATATCCTCTACCGTTCCCTTGGCGCGATAGACCATAGCGATGCCGTCGCCCGTAGCGATGACAGGATTCGAGGTGGTCAGGTAGACGGCGCCGCAGCCGCCTGTGCACATCACGGTGATCTTGGCGAGGTAGGTGTCTACTTTGGCCGTAGGAGGGGCCAACACGTAAGCACCATAGCATTGAATATGTGGCGAGCGACGTGTGACGCGAACGCCGAGGTGGTGCTGGGTGATGATTTCTACGGCGAAGTGGTTCTCCTTCACGGTAATGTCAGGACAGGCACGCACGGCTTCCATCAATCCGCGCTGAATCTCTGCGCCTGTGTCGTCGGCGTGGTGCAGGATGCGGAACTCTGAGTGTCCGCCCTCGCGGTGCAGGTCGAAGGAGCCGTCATCTTTCTTGTCGAAGTTCACGCCCCATTGCACCAGTTCCTTTATCTGTTCAGGAGCCATACGCACCACCTGTTCTACGGCAGCACGGTCGCTGATATAGTCGCCGGCTATCATCGTGTCCTCGATGTGCTTGTCGAAGTTGTCGACAGCCAGGTTGGTGACCGATGCCACGCCGCCTTGTGCAAAGCTGGTGTTCGCCTCGTCGAGGCTTGTCTTGCAGATGATGCACACAGAGCCTTTCTTCTCGCGGGCCACCTTGAGGGCGTAGCTCATGCCAGCCACGCCAGCTCCGATAATCAGGAAATCATATTTGTAAACCATCTTTGGAGTTTGGAATTTGAAATTCGTAATTCGTTATTAATAGATGTATACCTTAAAGGACTTGAGGCCGCCCGGAATGCCTTGCTCAGCTCGCGGCAGGTATTCGAAGGCTGTAACCGTCTGCTCGCTGCCCAGGTCGATGACCAGCAGGTGGGGTGTGGAAGCGCCCTTCTCTGTCTGCCAGTAGGTGCTCTCCTGCAAATCAAAGACCTTGTCGCCTGTGTGGTTGCCGTTCATCTCTTCGCTGTCGGCGTATTTCGTCGTCCAGCTCTCGCGACTGAGCCGCTGGCCGTCGGCACCCCTCAGATAGATCTCGGCAATAGCTGCCTGGTCGCCGTCTTTCAGGGTGGAAAGCACCTCGATGGCGAGATAACGTCCCTTATGCGGTGAGGGGAAGCGGAAATCGCACCAGCCGCTGACCGGCTCGATGGTCAGCACATCGCTGACGCCGCCAGGAATGGTGAAGCAAACGGGAACGATGCTGTTCAGGTCGGGCTTGTCGCCGATGTTGTTGTGCTTGTTGTTCTGTTCCAGCTGCAGCTTGTTCAGCTCGGGCTCGGCCTGTCCCCACACTACTGCCTCACGTGGGCCGACGATGTCGAGAACGATGATTTCGTTCTTGCCTTTCTTCAGCCAGCAGCCAGGAACATACAATGTCTGCTGCGGGCCTATCGACCAGATGCGGCCCATGGCGTGGCCATTCACCCATACCTGTCCCTTGCCCCAGGTCTCGAAGTTGAGGAACGTGTCGCCTACCTTCGAGAGGTTGAAATAGCCGCGGTAGTAGCCGATGCCATCGGGAATGACGTGTTTCGCGATGCTACCATCAGCGGGAGCCGCAAGAGCGCGAAAAGCCGTGTTGTAATCGTCGGGGATGCGTATCTTTGTCCATTGGCTTGGTTTCCATGTCGTTTCGCAGTTATCCACTTCGGCGGTGATGGTCACGTCACTAACAATACCCTTGAAATCCTTGATGGCACGTCCGAAGTTGATTCGACCCATGGCCTCTACGAGGATAGTGAGTGTCTGACCTTTTTTGACTGGAGGCAAGGTGAGCGACTTCTCGTTCTTCACACGGTCAATCTTGCCAATATATTTCCCGTCGATGAACACCTGAGCGAAGTCGTGGAAGTCAGCGGTCAGTACGCTGGATGCGCTAATATCGGGCAACCTGGTTTCATAGTACATAGATCCCCAACCCATGTCCATCTCTTCAAAGGTCATCATGCCACCTTCTTTGGCAATGCTGTCGCAGCCGTAGAAGAACGGTTTGAACTCCGTCAGTTTGAACTTAGGCACGGTGATGATGGGATTAGGAGCGTTGGGAACGGCAGGAAGTTTCTTGTCTGAGTATTTCTGCATCATCGTGCGCAGCTCCCAGAACTTGGGAGTAGCAAGGCCATACTCGTTGATGGGTGCGTCGTAGTCGTAGGAGGTGACGTCAGGAGCGAAGCCTGGCGAATTGGCGCCTGCCCAATGGCCGAAGCTCGTGCCGCCGTGGGTCATGTAAAGCGAAAAGCTGATGCCCTTCGACAGCATCTCGTCCATTCCCTCGACCATATCCTTCGCAGGGCGCGTCTCGTGCTGGGCACCCCACTTGTCAAACCAGCCGCTCCAGAACTCGGAGCACATCTTAGGTGCATTGGGACGAAGCTCGCCGAGTCGGCGGAACTGGTTGTCGATGTTGGCGCCCGTGCCGAAGTTCATCGTCCAGGTGAGGTCGTCGAGGCCGTTCTTCTCGAAGTTCGAAGACCAGTCGCATTGGAAGAGGGAGAGCTCAGGGCCGTAGATGCTGCGCAGACAGTCGCGAATCTCTGAGACGTAGGGTTTGTCCTCGCCATAGCTTCCATATTCGTTCTCCACCTGCATCATGATGATGGGACCGCCGTTCTGGATGGTCAGCGGCTTGAGCTGCTCGCCCACCTTCTCTTCGAATATCTTCACACGCTCCATAAAGTACGGGTCGCGCTCACGCAGGCGGATGTCCTTCTTCTTCAGCAGCCACCAAGGCAGGCCGCCCATCTCCCATTCGGCGCAGACGTAGGGTCCTGGGCGCACGATGACGTACATGCCGTTCTTCTGCGCCAGACGGCAGAACTCAGCCACGTCGTTGTTACCCGTGAAGTCGAACACGCCCTCGCGCTGTTCGTGGATGTTCCAGAAGATGTAGATGCACACGGCGTTCATGCCCAGGGCTTTGCACATCTTGATGCGGTGATCCCAGTAGGGACGGGGAATACGCGGATAGTGCACCTCGGCCGCCTTCACCACGAAGGGTTCGCCGTTGAGCAGGAAAGTCTTGTCGCCAGTAGTAAAGGTGCCGGGCTTCACAGCCTCAGTATCGGCACTGGCCGCAGCGCTGACCGTCAGCAGCACGGTTGTCAGCAGCATTTTCAGCAGATTTTTCATAGCAGATTATTGTTGATTGTTTTTCTGCCTACAAAGGTAATAAAAAAATCTGAATACTGCAAATTTTCCGCCGTTTTTTGTGCGAAAAAATGTCGTTCTGCTCTTGTGCTACAGTTGCTACAGTTGCTACAGTTAGTTTTGCCCTTATCTCAAAACCCAAAATCAATGCCTAAATTATATTAT
>JAGAAJ010000114.1 GCA_017615355.1 Prevotella sp. | reverse complement strand
TCATTGCCAGCGACAAGCCCAAGCTCGAGGTACACTTCCTCGGCATCGGCATCCGCAAACAGCAGACCGCCCGCCTCGTCTTCACTTCGAAGACCGGCCCTGGCATCAAGGCTACTGTCGTTGACCTCGGCAACCGCTTCCGCCTGATTTCTCAGGAGGTGGAGTGCATCGAGCCGAAGCCCATGCCCAAGCTGCCCGTGGCTAGTGCCCTGTGGATTCCTCAGCCCACCTTCGAGATTGGCGCTGCAGCCTGGATTCTCGCTGGCGGCACCCACCACTCAGCCTTCTCCTACGACATTAACGAGGAGTACTGGGAGGACTTCGCCGAGATGCTGGGCATCGAGTATGTCAAGATCAATAAGCAGACCAACATCGCCGACTTCAAGCAGACCCTCCGCAACAACGAGGTGTACTTCATGCTGAACAAGGCCCTGAAGTAACGGAGCAGTGAGCGCAATGCAAAGCTCGCTTTTGCATTGCCGAGTCGCGACGTTACTCGAACGAAGTTCAAGTAAACCACAAATTAAACGAATAGGAGCATTCGAGCAATCGGATGCTCCTTTTTCTTGTTTGCAGCAGATGAGCAACAATAAAGTTGAGATAACGCTTGGCGTTTCGCGTATTTCTTCGTATCTTTGCAGCCGTTTAGCGATAATAGTTATGATACAGATAAACAATCTGAAGAAATCCTTCGGCCCGACCGTGGCCTGCGACATCCCGTCGCTCACCATCAACGACGGCGACCTGCTGGGACTCGTCGGCAACAACGGCGCAGGCAAGACGACACTGTTCCGCCTCATGCTCGACCTGCTGAAGGCCGACAGCGGCAATGTGCTGCTCGACGGCATCGATCCCTCTCTGTCGGAGGACTGGAAACAACCCACCGCCGCACACATCGACGACAGTTTCCTCATCGACTACCTCACACCCGAGGAGTATTTTGCCTTCTTGGCCAAGCTCAGCGGTATGCCTCAGCGCGATGTGGACGAGCGCCTGAAGGACTTCGAACATTTCGCCGGCGGCGAGGTGCTGGGGCAGAAGAAGCTCATACGCAACCTCTCGGCAGGCAATAAGCAGAAGGTGGGCATCATCGCCGCCCTCATCCGTCAGCCCAAGCTGGTCATCCTCGACGAACCCTTCAACTTCCTCGACCCCACCAGCCAAAGCATCCTCAAGCGCATGCTCACTGACTACAACAAGCAGACGGGAGCCACCATCCTGCTGAGTAGTCACAACCTGCAGCACACCATCGACATCTCCACGCGCATCGTCCTTTTGGAGAAGGGACATGTCATCAGCGACATCGTCAACGACAGCGACGAAGCCCGCCAGCATCTGGTCGACTATTTTGAGGAAAAGGTGTGAGTGAAATAGAGAGAATGAGGATAGAAAAATCAGCTAAAAGAAGATTTTTTGAAAAAAGAGAGAAAAAAATTTTCATATCCCACTGAAAATGAGTATCTTTGCAGCCCGAAATTAAAAGATAGTTAAATATTTAAAGCAAAACAACACCATGACAAAGGCAGAAATAGTCAACTCTATTGCCCAGCGCACCGGTATTTCAAAGCCCGAAGTGCTAGCTACCGTGGAAGCCTTTATGGACGAGATCCGCACCAGCCTGGCTGTGAACAAGGAGAACGTCTACCTGAGAGGCTTTGGCAGTTTTATCGTGAAGCATCGTGCCAAGAAGACAGCACGCAACATCTCAAAGAACACCACCCTCGTTATCGAGGCACACGACTTGCCGGCTTTCAAGCCCTGCAAGAGTTTCGTTGAGAAAATGACTCAGAACGGCTGATAAAACACAGAACACAGATATTCAATTCATTAAAAAAATTACTGAAAATGCCTAACGGAAAAAAGAAGAAGGGCCACAAGATGGCCACGCACAAGCGTAAGAAGCGCCTGCGCAAGAACCGCCATAAGAGCAAGTAAAAATGCGGCGGCAGTAAGAAAATGAAAGGAGCAGAGTCCGAGTACAGCCCGACGCTGTATGAGGTCACGCTCCTTTTTTATTGTTTTAATTACATTCAAGAGAGAAAATGACAAGCGAAGTAATCATCGATGTCCAGCCCAAGGAAATCTCCATCGCATTGCTCGAAGACAAGAGCCTCGTGGAGTATCAGAACGAGCCCCGAGAGGCCTCGTTTGCTGTGGGCAACATCTATCTGGGGCGCGTGCGCAAGCTCATGCCCGGACTGAATGCTTGCTTTGTCGATGTGGGAAGCGAGAAAGACGCTTTCCTGCACTATCTTGACATGGGACTACAGTTCAGCTCTTTCGAGAAATACCTCAAGCAGGTACAGAGCGACCGCAAACGTCTTTATCCCATCCAGAAAGCCACCAGTCAGCCCGAGCTACCCAAGGACGGCACCATTCAGAATTACGTCAAGGTAGGCCAGGAGGTGATGGTGCAGATTGTGAAGGAGCCCATCAATACCAAAGGACCGCGACTCACCTGCGACCTTAGCTTTGCAGGCCGTTACATGGTGCTCATACCCTTTGGCGACAAGGTATCCGTTTCGAGCAAGATCAAGCGTGGCGAGGAGCGCTCGCGCCTCAAGCAGCTCGTGCAGAGTATGAAGCCAAAGAACTTCGGCGTCATCGTCCGCACCGTAGCAGAGGGCAAGCGTGCTGCCGAGCTCGATCAGGAACTCAAGGCGCTGTTGCGCCGATGGGAAGAGATGATCACACGCGTGCAGAAGACCACGCAGGCACCCCAGCTCGTCTATGAGGAGGAGACACGAGCCGTGGCATTGCTGCGCGACCTCTTCAACCCCACCTACGACGGAATCTTCGTGAATGACGCCGAGATCCACCAGCAGATTCGCGACTATGTCGGCATGATTGCACCTGAAAAGACCGACATCGTCAAGCTCTACAACGGCAACGTTCCCATCTTCGACAATTTCAACGTCACGAAGCAACTCAAGTCAGGCTTCGGACGCACCGTCAACTACAAACGGGGAGCCTATCTCATCATCGAGCACACAGAGGCCATGCACGTGGTAGACGTCAACAGCGGTACACGCATCAAGAAAGAAAACGGACAGGAAGCCAACGCCCTGGAGACCAACCTCGGCGCTGCCGACGAGCTCGCCCGCCAGTTGCGACTGCGCGACATGGGCGGCATCATCGTCGTCGACTTCATCGACATGAACTTGGCCGAAGACCGGCAGATGCTCTACGAGCGCATGTGCGAGAACATGAAGAAAGACCGCGCACGCCACAACATCCTGCCACTCTCGAAGTTCGGCCTCATGCAGATCACCCGTCAGCGCGTGCGTCCCGCTATGGACGTCGCCGTAGACGAGAGCTGCCCCACCTGTCACGGCACGGGCAAGATCAAGTCCAGCATCCTGTTTACCGACCAGTTAGAGAGCAAGATTGACCGTCTCGTCAACAAGATAGGCATCAAGCGTTTCTCGCTGCACGTCCATCCCTACGTGGCAGCCTTCATCAACCAGGGAGTCTGGTCGCTGAAGCGCCGCTGGCAGATGAAGTACGGCTTGGGCATCCGCATCATTCCCAGTCAGAAGCTGGCCTTCCTGCAGTATGAGTTCTACGACTCGAATCGCCAGTTCATCGACATGCAAGAAGAACACGAGGTGGCCTCTTAAGGTCACCTCGTTTCACTTTTCACATTCCAGCTTCCTTATTACCCATTCCTTGCTATTCCCTCAAGAAATTATGGACAAATACTAAATAATTCCATGATTTTTTTTATTTTTCAGATTAATTTGCTAATTTTGCAACCGAGATTATTACTTGAATCAAAACGACGATAGAGCATATAATTATCATTACATTCAACAAAATACAATGAGTATGAAAAAAAATCTTTTCTCAGGAATTGCCGCTTTGTTATTATGCGGTGCTTTCACTAGTTGTTCACATGATATAGGTTTCGACGAGCAAGCCTATAAGAAACAAGTCCAGGACACTTACGAACAGGCCTTCATCGCCCGTTTCGGCACTCCCTCTGCCAATCAGGACTGGGGCTTCGGATCCTCCGCTGCTTCTGCACGCACCCGTGCTGCAGCTCCTGCAGTTCCTAACTGGGCACCTGCCCCCTATTATTCAGGCAAGACCTTCAACGCTACGCTGGCTACGGCTAAATACAATACTTGGGAGAACTCCGGATGGGATGATAATTTCTTTCAGATCTGGTACACTCCTCAGAATGTGTATTTCAACAATTACTCCGACGATTACCTAGCTCAGACCCGCAATGCCATCCTCAGCCAGATTCCTGAGGGCCAGAACAACCTGGAAAAGGCTGTACAGACAGGCTATTCGCTGACCACAAAGGGCGGCCCCGTCACACTAACGCCCATCTACCACAACTCAAGCTCAGCCGACATGATCAGCTACTATTATTACCCCAAAAACTCAAAGCCAAGCGTCGCTGAGATCAAGAAAATGAATAAATATGTCGTCTCATACATGGCAGACCCCGACATCTGCAAGCTAGAGAATGGGCATGAGAGTTTCTATCACTACACCTTCCGTCTGGTCTATGTCGATGCAAACGGAAAAGCTTCCTATAATTTCCCTGCCGACTACGAGATTTGCTTCATCATCACCAACTACGACTTGGCCCACATGACTACTCTGGGCATCAACGGAATGAATGCATGGGGTTGGCCAACAACTGTGACCATCGACCAGACGCCCGAATTCTATGGCGATGGTGCGTTGAACACAGAAATCCACAGTTCAAACCTCGGAAGCTGGAAACTGCCCGCTTACGGAGTTAGCGACCCTGCCACACCTCACGCTGCCGTCTTCTCCATCGGCGAAAAGAGCTATGTAGGTTTCGAGGATTGGGTGGACTTTGACTACAATGACGTCATCTTCGAAGTGGAAGGCACAGGCGGTGGCACACCTGTTCCTCCGGTTGAGGAATGGGAAGAGCTGCGCGTGATTGCTGAGGACCTGTCAGTAGGTGAGAGCACCGACTTCGACTTCAACGACATTGTCTTCGACGTACGCCGCTATACAAAGACCACTGAGAATCATAAGAAAGACGACGTGGAACTCATTTTCAGAGCTGCCGGTGGTACGCTGCCGCTCTATGTAGCCGGCTATGAAGTACACGAGGTATTCGGTGTCGACCGCGACGTGATGGTTAACACCAATGCCCAGGCTAAGGGTCTTAAGGGTGAGGATAAGGATCCCGTTACCATTAAGCTTTCTCCCAATCAATACTCTGGCTCCGAAATTGGCGAAATAGCCAACAGCATCGACATCTACGTTATCAAGGGTGGTGTGATTTGCCATCTTTATGCCCCCGTTGGTGAAATTGCCAGCAAGATTGGTGTGAAGTGCGACTACGATTGGTGCAGTGAGCGTCAGGACATCGACGACAAGTACAAGCTCGTCGACGGTACGCCTCTGTTCAAGAACTGGGTACAGGGAATCGAGCCCTACGATGACAACTGGTATCGCTATGCCTATAACTGCATCAAGGGTATTACTGATCCGGAAGAAGACGAATAAGATTGATATAACTACATTGAAAGATCCCCCGCCACTCATCCTGGCGGGGGTTTCTTTTTAAAGTCCACATAGCGGCGGTTGTCTCAGGAGGCTCCGCAGAAAAATGCGGAGGCTCCTCAGGAAATTTTGGAGGCTCCGCAGCAAAATTTGGAGGCACTTTTTTCGTCTCACAGCTGACTGAACAGGAACTGCTGATTGCTGTATTCCCATTTGACGACGCGGAAGCGGATGAGACGGGCGAGAAGGGTGATGACCTTGTGGCGAGGGATGCGGGAACGGCGGACAATGAGGTTGATGGAGAGACGCTGCTCTTGCAGGACGTCAAGAATCGTACGGACAGAATCGGTATAGGTCATCATGACGCCTTGGGCATTCTGCGACTCGCGCCAGATGGCCAGATGGACGGGCGAGGCCACGATGTTCTCGTCGGCTATGCGGATATATGCCCTTGCTGCGCCTTCTTCGTTGATTGCACAGATGGGCCGACGGTCGGAAGGCGGAACGGTGGCAATGACAATGGTGCGACCGTCAACATGATAGGTGTCGAACTTGATGCTGGCCTCTGGACGGCAATAGCGGTAGGCGGCCTGGTGCATCATGTAAATCTCTTCCTCGGAACGTACACCTGACATATTGCCGTCGTCGCGGACGCCAATCAGCAGCCGGCCGCCGTCGGTATTGGCAAAGGCCGATACAGACTTGGCCAGTTTCAGGGCATCGGACACTCGATATTTGAAGTCCTGCTGCTGGTGCTCGCCCTGACTGATGAGGGTCTGGAGGTAGTGCCTGTCGTCCATAATGACTGGAAAGAATAGTTATCAGTTCAGCCGGAGCACGAGCGGCAGATGGTCGCTGAAGCCGCGCTGATAGCGGTAGCCGTTGTAGGTGCGGCGGGGCTTCCAGCCACCGTAGGTGTTCTCTGGCTCCAGGAGGAAGACGGCATCGTTGATATAGATGCTGTCCATCCGCTGGGAAATGGTGGGGGAGAGGAGGATGTGGTCGAGGGAGTGCCATTCGCCGCGAAAGCGGTAGGTACCCTCTGCACGACCTGTGGCTCCTGTGGCCTTGGCGCTGACGTTGAGCAGGCCGGCATCCTCGAGTGCCGTGAGTGAGGGGCTGTCGGCATAGTCGTTGAAGTCGCCAGCCACCAGGACGTTCTTCGTGATGAGGGTGTCGAGGGCTGTGGTGAGGATGCTGGTCACCTGTTGGCGATAGGGCCGCGTCTCTAACTCACCGCCATAGCGGCTGGGTGCATGGACGATGAAGAGGTGCAGGGTGTCGTTGTGCTGTGTCTCGCCCTGCACGTAGAGGATGTCGCGTGTGGGACGCATGCCTTCCAATGGAGGAACGGTCAGACATTCGTAGCAGACGGGACGGAAGCGGGCGGGCTGATAGAGCAGGGCACAATCTAATCCGCGCACATCGGGCGACGAGGTCATTAGGTATTCATAGCCGGCATTGCGCAGGAGTGAGCGGCGTGTCAGGTCTTTGATCACCGTGTCGTTTTCCACCTCGATGAGGGCCACCAGCGTAGGCAGCTCCTCGCTGCATGAGAGTATCTCCTGACCGATGGCGTTCAGCTTGCGCCAGTAGCGGGTGTGTGTCCAGCGGCGAGTGCCATCAGGGGTGAACTCTACGTCCTGCTTGCCCTCGTCATGATGGATGTCGAAGAGATTCTCGCAGTTGAGCTCGACGAAAACCTGCGCAGATACGCTGCTAAATGATAAATGAAAAATGATAAATGATAAACCAGTCAGCAAGAATGTCCGCATAGCTTTATCATTTATCACTTTTCATATTTGTTGATGCCGAAGCCCGCCTAGCACACTTTCTCCAGTCGCTTCATCATAGCGAACATGAAGACGGCAGCGACGAGGCAGATGACGAGGAAGACGCTCCAGCAAACCCAGAGGGGAACGGCTCCCCAGAGCAGGCCGCCCACAACGACGAGCTGGTTGCCGATGGCGGTGGCCACGAACCAGCCGCCCATCATCATGCCCTTATACTTGGGAGGTGCCACCTTCGACACGAAGGAGATACCCATGGGTGAGAGCAGCAGTTCGCCGAAGGTGAGGATGAGATAGGTGCCGATGAGGAGGTTGGGTGTCACGTCGGCCACATGCAGGGCTACTGGCTCGCCGTCGGCTCCCATCGTTGTCTGCGGCAGAGGCAGGCCCATCGAGCCGAAGGCCATCAGGGCATAGGCTGCTGCTGCGACAATCATGCCGTAGGCAATCTTACGCGGTGCTGAAGGCTCCTTGCCCTTGGCCGACAGATAGCCGAAGATTGCCATCGAGACAGGTGTCAGCGCCACTACGTAGAAGGGATTGAACTGCTGGAAAATAGGTGCCTTGATGCCCAGCTCGCCCTGCAGCTGCGTGTATTTCCATACCAGCAGGCCCACAGCCACGATGATGATGGCAGCGGCGATGCCGCGTCCTTTCTGCGTCTTGCTCTGGAAGAGGGCAAAGCCTGCATAGACGATGAAGATGATGAGCACGAGGTTCCATACGTCGAAGGCCATGCTCTGCACGCCCTCAACGGTGTGGTCGGTGAACTCGTCGGCGAAATAGGTCAGCGACAGGCCGTTCTGGTGGAATGCCATCCAGAAGAAGATGACTACGGCGAACACCAGGCAGAGGGCCACGATGCGCTGCTTCGTCTCTTCCTTCGTCAGCTCGGGTTCTGCGGCTGCGGCCTGTGCCTTGTCTGCCTTCTTCTTGCCGCCTTCGGTGTGACGGAAGGTGCTGCGGAAGAGGTAGTAGATGGCGATGGAGAGGATGAGCGAGGCGCAGGCTACGGCAAACGAGAAGTGATAGGCATCGTTGCTGCTGTAGCCCAGCGAGGTCTCAGCCCATTCCTTGATCTTGATGGCAGCCGTCGGTGCGAAGAGTGCACCGATATTGATGGCCATGTAGAAGATGGAGAAACCGGCGTCGCGCTTGTCGGCATACTTCGGGTCGTTGTAGAGGTCGCCCACCATCACCTGGAGGTTGCCCTTGAAGAGACCCGTGCCGAAGCCGATGAGCAGCAGGGCTGCCAGCATGACTACGAGGGCTGTGACGTCGCCGCCCAGGGGGATGGACAGCAGCAGATAACCCAGGAACATGATGACGATGCCCGTAGTGACCATCTTGCCAAAACCGAACTTGTCGGCCATGATGCCGCCAATGAGCGGGAAGAAATAGACGAGCATGAGGAACGAGCTGTAGATGGTGCCGGCCATACCTGCCGACAGTCCGTAGTTCGCCCTCAGAAACAGTGCAAAGACGGCGAGCATGGTGTAGTAGCCAAAACGCTCACCAGTGTTGGCCAGTGCCAACGCGAAAAGTCCTTTAGGTTGATTCTCGAACATGATTTTATTGTTTTTTGGTGATTATTGTATTATAGATAATGTACGCGCGAATCAGTATTTGCGGAAGAACATGCGCAGCTGCTCACTCTGCAGCGTCATATTGGAGGACGAGAGGTGCAACACCTGCAGCGTCTCGTTGAGGTGGCTCAGGCCGTAGGGCTGCAATGTGGCAGGATTCGTGACGAGGCTGTCGTAGATGATACGGTCGTTTGCCACAGGGTCTGAGAGTGTCAGCGTAGAAGGGCCGCGGTCGAAGCGGAACAGGATGTTGATATGTTTCCCGGTCAGGTCGCGCATCTCCAGCAGGTCCGTCTGCACGGCCCAGAAGATCTTCTTCTCCTTCATGTCGGCGCTGCGTCCGTTGGCCAGCGTGTCGACGGAGGTGAGCTGCCAGAAGCCGTCCAGCTCCCCGTTGTCGGAGACGTGGAACTTGTCGCAGGCACAGAGTATGCTGATGGCAGCAAGAATGATCAGACGGGCAAGGAGCTTCATAGGGTTATCTTTTTTTCTTGAAATGGATGTTCATATCGTGTCCGATGGTGAGTTGCACACCGGTGTTATTGCCCAGCAACTTTCCCTGGTCGGTGGCTACGGCGCCGCGCAGGCTCCATCCGCTGAGTTTGCTGTGGGCAGGGAAGACATAGCTCGCCTCTGCCAGGAGGCTGACGTTGTTCCTGGGGTCGGGGTAGGGGACTTTATAGGTGCCAAATCCCCGCTGCCAGGTGGCCAGCAGACGGTAGTGAAGACCGTCGACAGGAGTGCCGCTGATGCCTAAGTGCCAGGCCGTGAAGCGGTTGTCGTGCACCTTGATGGTGCCGTCGTCGTTGTAGAGTGGTGAGCGGAATAGCGGGTTTCCCATCACCTGGCCCCAGTGCTGCCATCCGGTGAAGATATGGTGATTGTAGTAGTCGTCGATGCCTCCCACGTGGTCGCTAAGAAAACGTGAGTGATCATGGTAGACGGGACCGCTCTGATACTTCGTGGAGATGTATTCGGCCACCACCGTCTGCACCCAGCGGCACTTTTTCAGACGCAGCTCCAGCCCCAGCTGCAGGTCGCGCAGGTCATAGATCAGCCAGTTGAAACGTTCCCAGCTGTCCCACTGCTCTCCTGTGCCGTAGCCGTCGAAGTCGAGGAAGAAAAATCCTGACTGGTCTTCGAAGTAGTGGTCGGCGTAGAGCGAGACGCCAAAGTCCTTACCTTCGTAGTTGAGGCGTGCCAGCAGGCTGCCCACGTGGTTGCCTTCCTTGTTGCGGTAGTCGGTTTCGTTGGCCTCGGAGCTGCCTGGGAGGAAGGCTCGCAGATAACTCATGAAGCCCGATTCGTTCTTGAGAATCTCCTTGGTGGCTCTCTTCATATAGCTGGTACCGGCAAACTGACAACCCATCTCCAGGCCGAGCTCCAGCTGCAGCGGCTTGTCGTTGGGGCCGATACGGAGAAAGCCTGCTTTGGTGTGCAGCATGGTGTTCTCGGTGTAGAGCTCCTGGCGCCGCGTGAAGTCCACCTGCCAGTTGTCGTCGGTAGTCTTGCCGTAGAAGATGTGTCCCTTGAACCCCAGCCAGTGACTCAAGCCCGGTACGTCCCAATAGTCCTTCAGCTCTATGCGCACACCTGGCACAGGACGGGCATTGATGCCCAGCGTCTGTGCGCCGCTGCTCAGCTCCTGATCCCTCAGCTCCATCGGCTGCTCCTTGGCGCCGACAGTCAGCAGACCTTTCTTCCAGCCTATCTCGCCGTAGAGCTGCTGCACCACCATCCTGCTGGTAAATCCTGTCGTCACAGCGATGTCGGCGCAGCCACCACGCCGCCATTGGCGCAGCGAGTCGGCCTCGACAGGACGCGACAGCGCAGCCCGCAGGTAGCCGTTGGTCTTCTCCAGCGAGCTCAGACCGTAGCGGTTGGCCTGCAGCCACAGCGGAGTATACTCACCCGAGGATGTGGTGAGCTGTGTTTCTGTATGTAGTTGTATCTGCGCCGTGGATGCCAATGTGAGCAGCATGCTCAGCAGCGCAGAAAGGAGTCTTTTACTCATCTTTATAATAAAGAACGTGCAAAGGTACGAATAAGCGAGAGAATTTCCAAATTTTTAGGGATTTTCCCCTACCAATTTAGGGAAAATCCTTTGCGGGGGTGCAAAAAAGGCATTACTTTTGCATCAGAAACAACAAAAAGCATGTCAAACCATTAAAACAATACGACTATGAAGAAGATGATGTTTACCCTGATGGCTTTCCTGACAATAGCAGTGAACGCCAGCGCCATGTCCTACGAGCAGGCTCGCGAGGAGGCCCTCTTCCTCACCGACAAGATGGCTTACGAGCTCAATCTGACGGATGCTCAGTATGAGGCCGCCTACGAGATAAACCTCGACTACCTGATGGGAGTCACTAGCGAGTATGATGTGTTCGGCCCCTACTGGGAGCGCCGCAACCTCGACCTCAGCTACATCCTGTTCTCGTGGCAGTGGGATCTGTATCGTGCAGCCCACTATTTCTACCGCCCGCTGTATTGGGAGCGCGGCTACTGGCACTTCGGCATCTATGCCCGCTATCCGCATCGCGACTACTTCTACTTCGGACGTCCGCACTTCTACACCACTTATCGTGGCGGTCACAGCTGGCGCATGAACAATGGCCACAGCTTCTATGAGGGACGTCGTGACTTCTACCGTCCTGGTCACATGAATCGCGACAACCACTTCGGTATGCGCAATGGATGGGATCGTGGCGACTATCGCCCGCAGCCCGGTGGAGGCCGTCCCAGCTCGACGCACATCACTGGCGGTGGCCCCGGCAATCCTCCTGCAGGCAACGGCAATTGGCGCAATGGCGGCAATGGCGGTAGCTTCGGCAGCGGACGCGGCTCCTTCGGCAACGGAGGCGGCAACCCTGGCGGTGGACGTTTCGACAACGGCAACCGTGGAGGTGGTAGCTTCGACAACGGCGGAGGCAACCCTGGCGGTGGACGCGGCAACTTCGGCAACGGTGGAGGTAACACCGGCGGCAATCGTGGCTCCTTCGGCAACGGTGGAGGCAGCACAAGCGGAAGTCGCGGTAGCTTCGGCAACGGTGGAGGCTCCGGCTCCTTCGGTGGCAGTCGCTCCAGCGGATCATTCAGCGGCAGTCGTTCCTCAGGCGGTTCCGTAGGCGGCGGTACTACTCGCGGCGGCGGAGGCGGCGGTGGCGGACACCGCGGTGGAGGCTTCGGCGGATCACGCAGATAACAATAGGTTTTGGTTCATAATATAGTATGGTGGCCTTGGAAGAGTCTGAGAAGATTCTTTCAAGGCTTGTTTTTGTGAGGCAGAAGAATGCCGCAAAGAGGGTGTGGCAGATTTTTTTTCTTTCCCTCTGATTTTTTTCGTTGAAATGATTGGTGGTTTCGTTTTTTTGTTTTATCTTTGCGCCAAATAATATCTATTAATCACTAAAAATCAATCTATGGACAAAAAGCTGTTACTTGCGGCGATGGCACTATGCGCTACCTCAGCCATTCAGGCTCAGGAGGTGGACTCGCTGGCCATCGACGTACAGAGCGAGCAGGCGTTCACCTTCACAGAGGCACAGCTGAGTGAGGAAGACGATGTGGCGCAGAATGTCACCGTCATCTCTTCCAACCGTAATGTCTATGCCAGCGAGGTGGGTTATCGCTTCTCGCCTGCAAGGTTCAAATACCGCGCTTTCGGGTCGAAGTACAACGACATGTACATCAACGGCAATCCCGTCAACGACGCTGAGCGTGGTGAGTTCCGCTATTCTTTCGTAGGCGGATTGAACAACCAGACGCGCTCGCAGGAGTCGGCGTTGCCTTTTGAGGACAACACCTTCTCGATGAGCGGCATGGGCGGAGCCAGCAACTACAATTTCCGCCCGTCGAGCTTCGCCACTGGAGGAAGGGCCAGCGTGGCAGGTGCCAACCGTAACTACAACACCCGTCTGATGTACACCTACAACACGGGCTTGATGGAGAACGGATGGGCCTTCACGGGCAGCCTCACCTACCGCTGGGGCGACGGCATCGGCTTCGTTGAGGGTACGAGCTACAACTCGCTGAGCTATTTCGTAGGCGCTGAGAAACGCCTGAACGATGCTCACTCGCTGTCGCTGGTCACCTTCGGCAATCCCACAGAGCGTGGCACACAGGCCGCCTCCACCGACGAGATGTACTGGATGGCCAACGACCGCCTCTACAACTCCGCCTGGGGCTATCAGGACGGCAAGAAGCGCAACTCGCGTATCGTCAAGGACTTCGCGCCGGCTGCTCTCTTCACGTGGGATTGGAACATCGACCAGGACACCAAGCTTGTCACCTCGCTCTTGGGTAAATACTCGATGTACAGCAGCAGCCGACTGAACTACAACAACACATCGAACCCCGCTCCCGACTACTATTCGACGATGCCCAGCGCCTACTACGACGTATGGGAGCCGTTCCAGGGCGACCAGGACGCTATCGCAGTAGCCAACTGGCAGGCCGCCTACGACTATTTCACCGCTTCGAAGGAGAACCGTCAGGTGCAGTGGGACAAGATGTACTATGCCAACCGTATGGCCAACTATCAGGGACAGGACGCTATGTTCTACCTGCAGCGCTATCACGACGACCAGCTGTCGCTCTCGCTCTCCAGCTACCTCGACAAGCAGCTCTCGAAGAACTCGCAGCTGCACGGAGGCCTCCAGCTCTCGACGAACAAGGGCATGCACTATCAGACGATGGATGACCTGCTAGGTGCCTGGTCGTTCCACAATGTCAACACCTACGTCATCAAGGACTATGGTGAGGGTGGCAACGAGGCTCAGTACGACCTCAACAACCCCAACAAGTCCATCCAGGAGGGCGACCGCTTCGGCTATGACTACAATATCTTCGTCAACAAGGCCCAGCTCTGGGCAGGATACACCATCGACCTGCGTCGCGCCCACATCTTCGTCAACGGACGTGTAGCCGGCACGACGATGCAGCGTGAAGGCAAGATGCGTCACGGCTTGGCCTACTTCTTCGACGAGGATCAGCAGCAGTGGGTGGACAACTCCTACGGCAAGAGCAGCACGGCCAACTTCCTCGACGGAGGCGGCAAGGCCGGCATCCACTTCAATCTTGGCAAGGGCCACGCCTTCATGCTGGGTGGCGGCTATGAGCTGAAGACTCCGGCTCCTCGCACCGCTTTCCAGGCAGAGCAGATCAACAACGACTTCGTGCGCAACCTGAAGAACGAGAAGGTGCTCTCGGCCGAGGTGGGCTACCAGCTGAAGAACTCAATCATCAAGTTCAACATCAACGGATACTACAGTCGCCTGAAGGACGTGACGGAGCAGAACATGTTCTACATGGACAGCTACAACTCCTTCACCTACGTCTCGCTGACGGGTATCGAGAAGGAATACTACGGTGTGGAGGTAGGCCTCAACTACAAGGCCACCGACTGGCTCAACATCAAGGCGCTGGCTACTGTCAGCGATGCCAAGTACACCAACAATGCCGACCTGAACTTTGTGCAGGCGAGCGACGGTCATGAGTATGTCGACAAGTGCCTGAACGAAGGCATGCGCGAGGGCAACACGCCGCTCAGCGCCTTCAGCCTCGACCTGAGCTATCATGCCAACGGCTGGTACATCGACCTCATCGGCAACTACTACGACCGCATCTACCTCTACTACACGCCTGTCACGCGTATGTACAAGTACCTTGTCAATCAGGTGAATGCCTACGACAACGAGGGCAATCTGACCAACATTCCTGATCAGGCCAAGGGACACGGCGGATTCATGCTCGACGCCAGCATCGGCCGTCAGTTCCGTCTCGGACACGGACGCCGCCTCGGCTTCAACCTCATGCTCACCAACATCCTCAACAACACGAGCATCGTCACTGGCGGACGTGAGCAGAGCCGTATCGACCTCGACGAGACAGGAGCCACCATCCGCAACTACTCGTTCCAGAACAGCCCCTACAAGTTCTATGCCAACGGTGCCAACGGTATGTTGATGGCCACCTACTACTTCTAAGTTGAAGGTTAAACACTTAAAAAGTTGAAGACTATGATTACAACATATTCAAAAAGCCTGGCACTCAGCGTTTTCTGTCTTCTCAGCATGTTCTGCGTTTCCTGCGAGAAAGACTGGGAAGATCCGGTGAACGTTCCCTATGGCAACAACAGCATCACCGAGGATAATATCATCACCATTGCCGAGCTCAAGGCGCAGTATCCCAACGTCTTTGCCGCAACCGATGCCAACAAGCAGATCACGGAGGACATCAAGATTCGCGGACGCGTCACGGGCAACGACATCGGCAGCAATCTCTACAAGCAGTTCTCCCTGCAGGACGAGACGGGCGGTCTCATCGTCGCCGTCAACCAGAGCGGCCTGAGCGGCTTCCTCGCCCTCGGACAGGAGATCATCATCGACCTGAAAGACCTCTACATCGGCGGCTATCGCAAGCAGCCCGAGATTGGCCAGCCCTACAACGGCTCCAGCATCGGCCGCATGAACAAGGACATCTTCCAGAAGCACTTCAAGATTGTCGGCACGCCCGACCCGTCGAAAGTCGCTCCCATCGAGTTCGACGAGAAGATGAACAAGGACGAGAACTGCGGCAAGCTGGTCATCATCCGCAATGTCACCTTCACCGATGCCAACGGCACCAACAGCTTCGCTCCTGGCGACGGCAGTGCCAGCGTGGTGGGTGGCTGCGTCAACCGCAACATCAAGATCAACGACGAAAAGTCCAGCGTGGTCATCCGCACCAGCACCTATGCCAGGTTCGCCGCCGTTCCGCTGCCCTACGACAACGTGAACAAGCGTCCTAAGAAGTGCAACATCACCGGCATCGCCACACGCTATGCCAGCGGCAGCAACGACACTTGGCAGATCCTCATCCGTCAGGAGAGCGACATCGAGGTATTGGAGTAAGAATTTCAAGAACAACAGAATAAAAAAACAAAAAATAAAGGCTATGAAAAAACTATTCAGCAAATTGATGCTTGTGGCTATGGCGGCCATGACATTCACCGCCTGTGAGGATGTGCCTGAGCCCTATGGCAAGCCTTACGAAAAGGGCAACAACACCGAGATCGAGGGCGCCAAGGGCACCGGTACGAAGGACGATCCCTTCAACTGTATCGCCGCCCTGAACTACGGCAACGGCCTGGCATCGGGCGAGACTTCCGGCGACTACTACTACATCAAGGGCAAGGTCGTGAGCGTCAAGGAGGAGTTTACCACCAATTTTGGCAACGGCACGTTCTACATCTCTGAGGACGGCACCTCCACCAACCAGTTCTATGTCTATCGCGTACTCTACTTAGGCAACAAGAAGTTTGCCGATGGCGACAAGCAGATTGCTGTGGGTGACGATGTGGTGATCTGCGCAAAGATTACCAACTACAACGGCACCATCGAGACGCAGCAGAAGGAAGGCTTCGTCTATGAACTCAACGGCGAGAGCCGCGGCGGCGAGCCTTCAGGCGGCGGTGAGCCCGCTGGCGATCCTACTGGCGAAGGCACCGAGGCAAGTCCTTACAATGTAGCTGCTGCCTTGCAGTTCACCAAGGCCCTGGGTAGTGACGTGGAGTCAGACAAGGACATCTACATCAAGGGCAAGATTTCACAAATCTCAAGCGAATACGCAGCCGACAACTTCGGTAACGCCACGTTCTACATCTCTGACGACGGCAAGACCAGCAATGAGTTCTATTGCTATCGTACACTCTATCTTGGCAATACGAAGTACACCGCTGGAAAGACACAGATCCAGGTGGGTGACGAGGTCATCATCTGTGGCCGCGTTGTCAACTACAAGGGTAATACCGCAGAGACTGTGCAGAACAAGGCCTTCCTCTTCTCCCTCAACGGCACAAGCGAAGGTGGTGGCGGCGAGACAGCCGAAGCCAAGGGCACAGGTACGAAGGACGACCCGTTCAATGCCGCAGCAGCCAACAATGCTGCCAGCAAGCTGGGCAGCAAAGAGGTGAGCTCACAGGCCTACTACATCAAGGGCAAGGTTTCCAAGATTGCCACCGACAAGAACGGCAATGTGCAGAATTTCGACTACGGCACCTACGGCAATGCCTCCTTCTACATCTCTGAAGACGGCAAGGAGTCGGGCGAATTCTACTGCTATCGCGTGCTCTATCTCGAGAATGCCAAGTGGGAGCAGGGAGCTGGCGACGTGCTGAAAGTAGGCGACGAGGTCATCGTATGCGCCAAGCTGACCAACTACAACGGCACCTATGAGACGGCTCAGAACGAGGGCTATCTCTACTCGCTCAACGGCACCACCGAGAGAGGTGGCGGCGGAGGCGGCGGCGAGACCGGCGACGCCAAGGGTACAGGCACGCAGGCCGACCCGTTCAATGCTGCAGCTGCCAACAATGCTGCTGCCAAGCTGGGCGACAAAGAGGTGAGCTCGCAGGCCTACTACATCAAGGGCAAGGTCGCCAAGATTGCCACCGACAAGAATGGCAACGCCCAGAACTTCGACTTTGGCTCCTATGGCAACGCCACGTTCTACATCTCCGACGACGGAGCCGACAACAACACCTTCTACTGCTATCGCGTCCTCTATCTCGAGAACGAGAAGTGGGACAAGGATGCTGGCGACGTGCTGAAGGTAGGCGACGAGGTGATTGTATGCGCCAAGCTGACCAACTACAACGGCACCTATGAGACGGCCCAGAACGAGGGCTATCTCTACTCGCTCAACGGCACCACCAAGCGTGGTGGTAGCGGCGGCGGTGGCGGCGGCGAACAAGGCGGCATCCAGGAAGTCACCGTAGCACAGTTCCTCGCAGCTCCCGTCAGCGACGACGTGTGGTATCAGCTCAAGGGCGAGGTGCAGAACCTGAAGGACAACGACCAGTATGGCAACTTCGACATCGTCGACGCTACAGGCTCCGTCTATGTCTACGGCCTCCTCTCCGAGAAGGGCGGCGAGAAGAAGAAGTTCCAGGAGCTCGCAGCAGCCAAGGGCATCAAGAATGGCTGCACCATCACCATCATCGGCAATCGCGGCTACTATGCAGCAGGCGACAAGATTGAGGTGCTCAATGCCTACTTCGTCAGCGTCGAAGGCGGTGGCGAAGGCGGCGGAGGCGGCCAAGGCGGCGGCGAAGTGAGCGGCAACAGCATCAGCGTCACGATGGCCAGCTTCGGATTGGCCAACGCTACAGACTTGACGTCCTACACGCTGAGCGACGGCACCAAGCTCACCTTCAGCCAGGAAGACGGCACCAATGCTCCGAAATACTACGACGCAGGCAGCGCAGCACGCCTCTATGCCAAGAACTCCGTCACCATCAGCTCCAGCAAGACCATCAGCAAGGTGGTGTTCGACTGCGTGGCCACCTATACAGGCAACGAGCTGCTGAAGGCTACCCCTGGCACCATCAGTAAGAGCGACGCCCAGGTCACCGTCAGCGGCATCAATGCCACCTCAACCAAGGTGGTCAACGACCACACCGAGGCAAAGGCAGGCACACAGCTGCGCATCGTTTCAGTCACCATCACCTATGCCGAATAAACGATCATGAAAAAAACATTTCTCTTTCTCATATCCATGATGGCTGCAGCAAGCATGTACGCCATCGACGACAACAAAGTGGAGGTGGTGTTTAACGGCACCACCGCCACCGTCACCATTGCCGACAACATCGCCAGCTGCGTGACCGTCGAATCGGGCGAGTCCTCGCACGTCATAATCACCTCGAAGACAGATGAGAGCACCGGCGAAGTAGCCTATGCCCTCAGCGGCACCACCGACGATGGCTCCTTCACCCTCAACGACGAATTCAAGTGCGAGATCGACCTCAACGGCCTCACACTCACCAATCCCAACGGCCCTGCGCTCAACATCCAGGACGGCAAGCGCACAGCCATCAGCGCCAAGAAAAACACCGTCAACACCCTCACCAACGGCAAGGACAAGGACTACAAGGGCTGCATCCACTGCACGGGCCATCTCGAGTTCCAGGGGAAGGGTGAGCTGAACATCGTCAGCAACTACAAGCACGGCATCTATAGCGAGGAGTACGTCGAGATCAAGAACCTCACCCTCAACATCACCAAGGCCGAGAAAGACGGCATCCACTGCCAGGAGTATTTCCTCATGAAGAGCGGCAACGTCAGCATCAGCAACGTGGGCGACGACGGCATCCAGTGCGAGCTGGCAGCCGACAAGGACCAGACGGCCGAGATTGAAGACCACGAAAAAGAGAACAGCGGCAACGTCTATCAGCTCGACGGCACCCTCACCATCGCCAGCTATGCCGGTAAGCCCGTCAAGGCCGACGGCACCATCTACTATCGCGGTGGCACCCAGAACTTCACCACCACCCGCATCGTTAGCGTGAACCAAAACAAAAACGCCAACGAAACGATTTACGACCTCCAGGGCCGTCGCGTCACCAATCCCACCCGCGGCGTCTACATCCAGAACGGTCGTGTGGTCGTGATAAAGTAAAACTCCCAAATTTTCTATCAAAAAATAGAGCCTGCAGAATCATTTCCGCAGGCTCCATTTTCATTTTTGCAGGCTCCATTTTGGCTGTTGGCTTTGGCTCTTGGCCCTTCCTTCCTGCCTCGGGTCGTTATGACGTTATAACGTTATTTCGTTATTACGACTCTTCGCGGAGAGCTTAAAAGCAAACAGGCCCATGTCCCATGCAGCTCGTAGTCGTGAGTGCCGTGATGGCTGCGGTGAGCATCGCCACCAGC
>JAGAAJ010000113.1 GCA_017615355.1 Prevotella sp. | reverse complement strand
CATGTTAGGGATCATCAGCAGAAGACCCTGAGAAGCGGTGAATGTAGTGGTAAGAGCACCAGCCTGCAGCGAACCGTGAACGGCACCGGCAGCACCAGCCTCAGACTGCATTTCCTGAACTGAGACGTTCTGGCCCCAGAGGTTCTTACGACCACGGGCAGCCCACTCGTCAACATGCTCCGCCATAGGCGAAGACGGGGTGATGGGGTAGATAGCAGCTACTTCCGAGAACATATAGCTCACATGAGCCGCAGCCTCGTTACCATCACAAGTGATAAACTTCTTTTCTTTAGCCATTTGTATAAAAAATGTATTAAATAAATTGAATATTCCTGTAGAATCTAATACCTAAAAATGATGATGTGTTTATAAACGCCTGCAAAGGTACGAAGAAAATCCCGAATTGCAAAGCAGACTGCGCAAAATATTGCTAAAACGTTTACGTTTTTGCATGATAAATCAAGTGAGCATCGCAATGAAAAATTTTGGAGCCTCCAAAAATTACTGCGGAGCCTCCAAAATTATCTGCGGAGCCTCCAAAATTTTCTGCGGAGCCTCCGGAATTTTCTGCGGAGCCTCCGCATTTTTTATTGAATCATACCAAGCTGCTTGATGCGGCGCTCGAAGCTCTCGCGGTTGTCGAGGGCTCCGTTTTTGATGCGGGCACGATAGTTGTAGATGGTGTTCACACTATAACGCAAGAACTCGGCAATCCTCGATGAATCCTCGATACCCAGACGGATGAGGGCGAAGATGCGGATTTCGGTGGTGAGACGGTTTTCCTCCTTGGGGTGTACCTGCATTTCAGGCTGTAGCAGAGCATTGAAATCGTTGACGAAGTTGGGGAAGAGATGGAGGAATACGGAGTCGAAGTTTTGATAGAGCTCTTCCAGCTCCTTCTCCTTCAGCTCCGTCGACTTCGAGAGACGGAACAACTCCTCGAGTTCCTTGTTTTTCATCTTCTTGTTCACCATCTTGCGATAGTCGTCGAGCTTGTCGATATACTGCGAACAAAGGCTCATAAATCGTCCAATATACTCCTCTTTTACGCGGTTGGTCTCGGAGAGTTGGGAGTTGAGTGTGGAAAGTTCAGCATTGAGGGCTGAGAGCTCCTTGGTCTGGTCAGCCAATTGCTTGTTGGCTGTGGCCAGTTCGTCATTGGATTCCTTCAGAGCACGTCGGGCAGCATTGAGCTGACGGTTGCGGCGATGGAGGAAGAAGAGAACACCCAGGAGCAGTAGGGCGAGCACGCTAATGGCTATCAGCGCCATTCGCAGCTGGGAGGTGTTGCGCTCGCTCTGCGCCTTGTAGTTCTTGGCGATGGTGGCCAGCAGAGGAGCTATCTGCCAGTTGCGCTGACGCGAGCCGTAGCGGTTGGCACAGTCGCTGGTGAAGCTGATATAGCTCGATGCCTTGTCAATCTCGCCCTTCAGCATGAGCTCGTTGGCCAGCTCCCACATCGAGCCCTGGTCCATCGCAGAATTTCGAATATCAGCCAGCACCGATTCCACGAGCCAGTGAATCATCTGGGTACTGTCGCCACGCAGCTTATATTCGATGTAGCGATAGAGTGCCACAAGGGCGTAGGGATGCGAGCCCGTCTCAACGGTCTTCATCCACTCGTCGTTGATTTTCATAGCATCTTCGAGGCGTCCCTCAGCCTGTGCATGCTGCTCACGGCGAAGAAAGCACGACTCGCTGGTGGGTGGAAGGGTGGCGAGCATCAGCCGCTCATAGTAGGCTGACTTTGCATCGTAATACTGTCGCATATCATCGAGGCGAGTGTAATAGGCCAACTCGCTGTATACATTATTATATGCTTCGTAATAGGTGCCAAGGGCGATGGAATCGATTGGAAGATTTACTGAGGAGGATGGAATGCTGATGGAGTCGAGAATCATCAGGGCCTCGTCATACATACCGATATTGGAGCAGCGTATGGCCAGCTGGGCCTTGCACTTGACAGCCGATGATGCATCGCCCATATCCTCGGCAAGCGCAATGCATTGGCGGAGGAAGAACATAGCGGAATCGCTGACGAAAGGCTTATAGAGGGTGTAGAGCCGATAGTTCTGTTGGTATTTGCCACTTGGCGTTGTCTCTATAGCCAAAGCACGGCGGGCCTCGCCAATCTTTAGCTCGTGGGCAGCCACGTAGTCTTGTGAGTGGGCGATAGCCTCGTCAATCTTCTGGCAATACTCCTTCAGGTCACTCTGGGCAGCGCCGGTGATGGGGAATAGTGAAAGGCAAGTGGTGAATAGTAATAGTAGTTTCTTCATCAGTTTTGTAATTCTGAGGGCAAAGGTACGAATAAGTAAGCAAAATGCAAAAGAAAAATGAGTTTTTCTTCATTTCAGGACGAAAGTACTTTTGCATGAAAAAAAGGATGCATGCATCACGCACACATCCTTTCCCTTTTTAAAACTACAAAACTAATAATATGTGAAAACCACTTTATCAGTAATCTGGTCGGACGACGTGCCTATCAGGGCTTCGAAATCGCCTGGCTCAGCCGTCCATTGGCTATTTGCCTCGTCGTAGAAGCTCAGGGCATCGCGTCCGATGGTCAGCGTCACATCCTTGCTCTCGCCTGGCTGGAGGAATACCTTCTGGAAGGCCTTGAGCTCCTTGACGGGACGATCTACCGAGCATTTCTTGTCGGAGATGTAAAGCTGCACCGTCTCTGCACCTGCACGGCTGCCCGTATTGGTGACGCTGACGGTAAACGTAATCTGCTCATCGGCAGTTAGCTGCTTCCTGCTTGCCGTGGGCTTTCCCAGCTTGAATGTGGTGTAGCTCAGGCCGTGACCAAAGGCAAAGAGAGGCTTGGCTTGTGCTTTCTGCTTTTGGCTTTTGGCATTCTGCTGTTGCCTGTCTGTCCAGCGGTAGCCCACGTAGATACCCTCCTTGTACTCCTCGTCGATGATCTTGTAGTCGTCGCGCCAATTGCCAGGGAAGGCTTTCAGGGCGTGTGCACCACAGTCGTCTAGGCGCTGATACCAGGTGAAAGGCAGCTTGCCCGAGGGGCTCACATCGCCACAGAGGACGGAGGCGAGGGCCTCGCCAGCCTCAGAGCCGATGAACCATCCCTGCACGATGGCAGGCACCTTGTCGGCCCAAGGCATTGCTACGGCATTGCCGGAGATGTTGACATAGACAATGTTGCCGTTCACCTTGGCGAGGGCTTCTATCAGCCGGTCCTGGCCATAGGGCAGTCCGTACTCCTTGCGGTCGTGACCCTCGCAGTCCTGATAGTCGCTCTTGTTCAAGCCTCCGAACACGATGACGTAGTCGGCTCCTTTGGCCTTCTCTACAGCCTCCTGAAGCAACTCTTCGGCACTACGGCTCTCAGCAATGCTGCGACCCACCGTCACGCCGTTGTAGCTCTGGACGGTATCGCCCACATAGCCGCGTGCGTAGTCGATGGTGATGTCGGATGTAAGATGTGAGATGTAAGATGTGAGTCCGTCGAGGGGAAGGATTTCCTTCTGTACTTTCAGCGAGGACGAGCCTCCACCTACCGTCATCATCTTAATGGCATTCTCACCCACCACCAATATCCTCTTGGCGTTCTTCAAGTCCAGAGGCAGCAAGGGCATCCTGGTTCCTCCTTTTGAGGGGTTGGGGAGGTTTTCGTTTTTCAACAGCACGATTCCTTCCTGCGCTATCTTCAGCGCTGCATCATAGTGACTCTCAGAGCAGAGGAACCCGTAGGGCTTCTGCCGCTTCATCGTGGTGCGATAGAACAGGCGCAGGACGCGACGTACCTTTTCGTCGAGTTCTTTCGTGGTGTACTTTCCCTCCAGAATCATCCGCTTGTAGGGCAACGCCATGTAATAGCTGTCGTAGGCATTGGTGGCTCCCATCGTGAGACCGTCAGTCCATGTGCCGAACTCCATATCGAGCCCGTTGCGGACTGCCTCGTCGGTGTCGTGACAGCCTCCCCAGTCTGAAACGACGACTCCGTCGTATTGCCAGTCGCCTTTCAGAATCTGGTTCAGCATGATGTTATTATGACAATTGTGTTGGTTTTTGTAGAGATTGTAGGCACCCATGATGCCCCAGGTCTTCGCTTCGGTGACAGCTGCCTTGAAGGCTGGCAGATAGATTTCGTGTAGGGCACGGTCGCTCACCACAACATTCACCTGATGGCGATACTCCTCATCGTTGTTCAGGGCATAGTGTTTGACGCAGGCTGCCACACCCTTCGACTGGAGACCCTGAATATAGGGCACCACCATACGCGAAGCCAGCCAGGGGTCTTCACCCATATACTCGAAGTTGCGGCCTCCCAGCGGCGTGCGGTTGATATTTACGCCAGGGCCCAGTATCATGCCCTTGCCGCGATAGAGTGCCTCTTCACCCAGGCTCTCGCCATATAGACGGGCCATCTCGGGATTCCACGTAGCAGCAAGACAGGTGAGGGCAGGGAAGGCTACGCACGAGTCATTGCTCTGCCCAGCCTGCTCCCATTCGTCCCACAGCACATCAGGGCGCACACCATGAGGGCCGTCGTCAGTCCAGAAATCGGGAAAGCCCAAACGCTTCACACCCGGACTCGAGAACTTCGACTGCGCATGAATCACGGCAATCTTCTCGTCGAGTGTCATACGGCTCAGCGCATCGTCGATACGCTGCTCAACCGGTACGTTCTCATCGAGATATGTCTGTGCCATGCTGAATGATAAATGAAAAATGATAAATGATAAACCTATCAGAAGTCTTTTCATATTCTTCACTTCTTTTGGAATACTCGGACGTAGTCTATTTCCATCGTAGCAGGGAGAGCCGATTCGTCTACCCCTTGGGCACCGCCCCAGCTACCGCCCCATGCAAGGTTGAGGATGACGTAAAAGGGATCATCGTAGGGCCAGTCGTCGCGGCCTTTGCCCTTGTTGTCGTAGGAGAGCTGCACCTTGCCGTCAACGTAGGTAGTGATGTTCTCGTGGGTCCACTTGATGGCATAGGTATGGAACTCGTCTTCAGCACCTTGGCAAAGCATCTCGTGAGTCACCTGCGTATTGTTGGTATGTACATGGGCGTTGGCGTGAAGACTGGAAGAAACATAATTGGGATGGTAGCCCACCTCCTCCATAATGTCAATCTCGCCGTCGGCAGGCCATGAACGGAAATTCACAGGCATCATCCAGAAGGCAGGCCATGTGCCCTTACCCTTCGGCAGCTTGATGCTGGCCTCGATGTAGCCGTATGTCCAACCTTCCTTCACCTTTGCATAGACACGGCCTGAATAGACCTTGCCGTTCTCTTTCAGGGCAGTGATACGGAGCTTGCCACCACGTATCTCTGTGACGAGGTTGCCCTCAGGCGTCTTGTGGTTGACATAGTTCTGCAACTCGTTGTTCACCCAGCCACTGCCTTTTACCTCATGCGTCCAATCGTCAGGATTCAGCTCAGAGCCTTTGTCGAACTCATCCTGCCAGACAAGGGTATAGCCCTCAGGAGCATTGTAGAGCGACTGTGCGGCAGCAGCCTGTGTGACGGTGATCGTTTTGCGGGCAGCTCCTGACATGAGGATGATGTTGCCCGTACGGACTGAGGTGTTGGGATTCTCCTTGACGCTGACAGTCAGCGTGCCAGTCTGTGAGGTGGTGTTCCTAGTGTCGATGTCGATAAAGTCGGCCTCGGCATAGGCTCCCCACTCCTTGCCAGTAGTAGTGACGCTGATGTTGTAGCTGCCACCCTCAGCAGGGATGTCGATGCTCTCCTGCGAGACGGTAATGTTTACAGCAGCCGGCTGCGGATCGTCGTTGTCGTCGCTCCCACCGCAGCCCGTGAGGGCTATGGCGAGAGAGAGCAATAATGTATTAAGCATGTTACTTTTCATTGATCATTGACCGTTATGCTTCCTTGAAGACAATCTTGCTGATTTTTACCTTCGTGCCGGCAGGTGAGCCTCCGAAGTCGAAGAATAGACGGATGGCAGAGGCGTCGGTACCTTCTTTCAGTATAGCATTCTTCAGCGTATAGACGAACGGCTCGTCGGCTTTGATGTCGTGACGTCCCTCGCAGAAGAAGTTGGTGTCGCCGGCATCGGTCAGCTTGATGGTTACACCAGTACAGTCATTGTCGGCCTCCATCACCAACTGGAAGTGGTACTGCTTGCTGGCACTGGCCGTCAGCTGAGTGTCGATGTGGAACTGACCCTGCCACTGGCTGCCACCCATACCCTCGGGAAGGGTGATCTCGTAAGCGTCGCCACTGTGAGTAGCCACGGGCTGAGGATCGAGTGCGGTCCAACCGTCGTTGGCAAACCAGTAGCCGAACGAGCTGCCTACGCTTCCATCATCGACAGCCTTCCACAGGTTGTCGGCATCGTCGTAGTTCATGGAGACAAACTCCTCGAAATAGATTTTGCTAATCTTGACGTGAGTGCCAGCAGGCGATCCTCCGAAGTCGAAGAACAGACGGATGGCAGAGGCATCGACACCTTCCTTCAGGGTTGCTCCCTCCAGTTTGAAGATGAATGGCTCGTCGCCCTTGATATCGTGACGTCCCTCGCAGAAGAAGTTGGTGTCGCCCGAGTCGGTCAGTTTGATAGTCACCTGCGGACAGTCGTTGTCTGCCTCCATTACAAAATAGAAGTTATAGGCTTTCGCAGCGCTGGCCGTCAACTTGGTATCGATGTGGAACTGACCCTGCCACTGGCTGCCACCCATACCCTCGGGAAGGGTAATCTCATAGGTGTCGCCGCTGTGAGTGGCCACAGGCTGAGGATCGAGTGCGGTCCAACCATCGTTGGCAAACCAGTATCCGAAGGCATCAAACAGGGTGCCGTCGTCAACAGCCTTCCACAGGTTGCTTGCGCTCTCGTATTCCCAGTCCATCGTGGGTCCATCGGGATTGTCAGGATTATCGTTGTTGTTGGGAGGAATAGTGCCGTCGTCGTTGGCATGATCCTTCAGCACGATGTTGGAGATATTGATGGTCGTACCAGCCTGACAGCCGCCGAAGTCGAAGAACAGGTTCACACGCTCCATGTCGATGCCGGGCATGTCGCTCTTCCAGAAGATGTAGTCCTGTCCAGCCTTCAGGTCGATGCGGTCGGCAAAGTAGAATACGCCGTCATCACCGTCCATCACCAACTTCACAGTGGCACCATTCAGATCCTTGTCACTATTGATAATGCACGAGAAGTCGTAGTTTGTAGCGGCGTTGGTTGAGATATTCGTGGTCTTAAAGGCCATCTGAGCCTGCCACTGGTCGGTAGTGGCTTCGGGCAGCGTGACAGTATAGTCATTACCATTTGCCTTGAAATCAGGATCGGCAATCTGGTTCCAGCCGGGAGCATACCAGAAGAACATCGAGTAGTCCACGTCCTTCCACATATTAAACTGGCTGTTGGGATCGAAGCCTTCCCATTCCTTCTCACCTTCCT
>JAGAAJ010000112.1 GCA_017615355.1 Prevotella sp. | reverse complement strand
TCCATACTGAACGACCAGGAGATTGTCTTCTCCGCCGTGGGCACCCCACCCGATGAAGACGGCTCGGCCGACCTGAAGTATGTGCTACAGGTGGCTCGCACCATCGGTCAGAACATGAACAAATACCTCGTCGTGGTGACCAAGTCGACCGTTCCCGTGGGTACGGCGAAGAAGGTGCGCCAGGCCATCGAGGAGGAGCTGCAGAAACGCGGTGTGGACGTCCCCTTCGACGTGGCCTCCAATCCTGAGTTCCTCAAGGAAGGCAACGCCATCAAGGACTTCATGAGCCCTGACCGCGTCGTCGTGGGCGTGGAGAGCGAGAAGGCCAAGAAGGCCCTCACCCGCCTCTACAAGCCGTTCCTCATCAACAATTTCCGCGTCATCTTCATGGATATCCCTTCTGCCGAGATGACGAAATACGCCGCCAACTCGATGCTGGCCACCCGTATCTCGTTTATGAACGACATCGCCAACCTGTGCGAGCGCGTGGGTGCCGATGTAAATATGGTACGCGCGGGCATCGGCTCCGACACCCGCATCGGCCGTAAGTTCCTCTATGCAGGCTGCGGCTACGGCGGCTCATGCTTCCCCAAGGACGTGAAGGCCCTCATCAAGACTGCCGACCAGAACGGCTACTCGATGGAGGTGCTGAAGGCTGTGGAGCGTGTGAACGAGCGACAGAAGGGCGTGCTCTTCGAAAAGCTTCAACGTGCCTTCAACGGCGAGTCTCTGGAGGGCAAGACCATCGCGATGTGGGGTCTGTCGTTCAAGCCCGAGACCGACGATATGCGCGAGTCAACGGCCCTTGTCATCATCAGCAAGCTGCTGGAGGCAGGATGCCACATCCGTGCCTACGACCCCATCGCCATGAACGAGTGCAAGCGCCGTGTGGGCGACAAGATCACCTACTGCCGAGACATGTACGACGCCGTGCTCGATGCCGACGCCCTACTGCTGCTCACCGAGTGGAAGGAGTTCCGCCTGCCCACCTGGGGAGTCATCAAGAAGGCAATGCGCCGTCCGCTCGTCATCGACGGACGCAACATCTTCGATATCGAGGAGCTGGAAGAGAATAACTTCGAATATCACTGCATTGGTAAGTAAAAAGCACATAAAACCCCTCCTTTTTCTCTTCTTTCTGTTCCTTCTTTCCTGCGGACAGAAAGAGCAGAAAAGCGACGTGTCTGTAAAGGACAAGCCACAGGAGAACCGTGAGGCCAAGGCCTTGCTGCAGGGCGTGTGGCTCGACAGCGAGACCGATGAGCCTTTCTTCAAGGCCGACGGCGACACCATCTACTTTGCCGACGCCACCAGCTTGCCCGCCTATTTCCGCATCATTGGCGATTCCATTGAGTTAGGCTCCAACACCTATTTCATCACCATGCAGACGCCGCACAACTTCCAGTTCCGCAACCCAGGTGGCGACGAGGTGCAGCTGGTGAAGCGCGACGAGAGCGACGAGGATCAGCCGGAGTTCGTGGAGCAGGCACCGCAGATTATCAGCACCACCGAGGTCGTCAACCTCGACTCCGTGGTGATGTACGGCGGACAGCGCTACCACTGGTACGTCACCATTAACCCCACCCGCTATCGCGTCATGCGTACCACCTACACACCTGATGGTGTGGCTGTGGAGAAGGTGTACTACGACAACATCATCCACGTCAGCCTTTTCCATAACAACCGACGCCTCTTCACCCGCGACTTCAACAAGCAGGCCTACGCCGCCGACGTGCCTGACGACTTCCTGCAGCAGTCCATCCTCGGCAACATCGCCTTCGACAAGGTCGACGCCCAGGGCTTCCATTTCGACGCCACCGTCTGCATCCCTGACGGCGAGAGCTGCTACATGATTGAGACGCTGATTTCCTTCGACGGTCAGCTCAGCATGAAGCTGCTGGAATAAACTGACTCAGCATGAAAATGCTGGAGTAATTCCAATAAGAGGTCGAGTTTCGGCCTCTTATTGTTTTATGAGGGAGCGCAACTGCTGGACACCCTGATGGTTGTTGTCAAGGGCCTCCACTTCCTCCAAATATTTCATCGCGCGAGTCGTGTCGCCCATGCCATAGTAGCCGAGGGCGAGCATGTACTTGCAATGAATCTCATTCTTCGTGTCGAGCTCAGAAATCTGGTTCTCACCACTTCCTTCCCAGATGAGCAGGTCAGGCAGCGAGACGGCGAAATAGTCCATCGTGACGTGGTCGAAGACGTGCTGCTTGCCGTAGCTGAGGAGCTTGTTGAAGAGGCTGCGCGCCTTGTCCTCCTGCCCCAAGGCACGATAGCAGAGACCGGCATAGAAAATCTTGTCAGGCTTCGCATCGTTGTAGTACATAGCGGCGGCAGGCTCGGTGGGGCCGACGGTACCTTTCTCCCAGCACTCGTGAGCCTTCTCTTTATCATCAAGGGCATTATAGGCAATGCCAAGCAGATAATAGAAATCATTGTCCTGGGCGCCAAAGAGTTTGCCCTCGCCGAGATGTGGCGGATAGACAAGACACTCTTCCAAGAGGCGCTTGGCTTCGACTGATTGCGGGTCTTCAGACAGCAGTTTCTTCGCCGTCTCCACGCGACAAATCTGATATTGAGCCGACACTTTGCCTTCGCCTCCCTCCCACGGATGGAACTTGTGGGCATCGAGTTTTTTCTTTGCCTCCTCATAGCGGCCCAGCTGGTTGAGCAGGGTGATCTCCTCCAGTACGAGGTCATCACGCCTGGCAATGAGCTTCGGATACTGCCGCAGGAAGTCAAGCCGCTCCTGATGCGGCTTGTGCAGGCGCTTGTAGAGCTGGTCGAGCTCCATGAGCATACGTGAATCCGTCTCGTCGAGATGGAAGGCACGCTCCATATATTCCACGGCCTCCTCCTTACGTCCCTGCTTATTGAAACGGGCCAAGGCAAGGTTACGCCAGACGGTGGGGAAGCTGGGGTCGCGCTTCGCCGACAGCTCCCAATTCTCTACGGCGAGGTCATACTGCCGCTTGTCGTAGTAGAGACAGCCGAGATAGTAAGGAGCCTTGGCACCTTTGGGGTTGGCCTTCTTAGCAGCAGTCAGCACCATCACATCCTCCAGACGGTTGGGGAAGCAGCAATAGCTGTCGGCCTGCTCAGCCTCGTCGTAAAGCCCCAGATAATAATAAGTCATGGGCGAGACGGCACCTTCGCCGATGGCGATGTCCCAGATGGCTTTTGCGTCTTCGGTGAGGCCGGCGGCTGCATAGTCGAGGGCCAGCTCATCGTAGTTGTTGGACGATTTGTGCATCATCCGCTTCATCTCCTTCAGCACATCCTTGTCCTTGGTGAGCAGATACTGCTCGTAGAGGATGCCGTAGTTGAAACGGTCTAACTGCAGCGACTCCTTGATCAGCGCCAGCCGCTCGTTCAGCTCCTTCGAGCTGCCCATCTGCAGTCCGCCTTTCTGTTTGCTCTCCTGAAGCAGTCGCAGCACGGCAGCCTTCAGCGCACGGGCCTTGTGGTTACAGCTGTTGAAGATGAGGCAGCGGTTCAGCTCGTCTAACGCATCGTCATAGCGACCCTGACCAACGCTGATGCAGGCAGCCTCGAAATAGCCGGCATCGGCCCACGCCTTGCTCCACGTAGACTTCCAAAAGAGATGATAGGCCTCTATCTGGTCGTTTAGTTGTTTGGTTGTTTGGTTGTTTGGGGAAGTTACATTTGTTCCTAAACGACTAAACGACGAATCTCCCAATCCACCAGATTTGTATTTCAGCGTCAGTGCGAGATTGAAGATGGCCTCGCTGTCGTAGGGGTTGGGATTGCGTTTCTGCCATATCTTCACGGCCTTCCTCAGATAGGCCTCGGCCTTGTCGAAGCGACCGCGGCGCAGATACCACAGGCCCGTCTGGTTGAGGCAGCGCACATCGTTGGGGTCGCGGCGCAAGGCCTCCTCATAGTAGTCGAGGGCGCTCCAAGTGGCGTGACGATACTGCTCCAGATGCAGGCCGGTGAGGTAGAGCTGGTCGTTGGTCTTCGTGTCCTCAGGAGGAAGGGCGGCCTCAGCAGCATCTGGGATAGGACGGATGTCGTCGGGCTCGGCCTGCCAGGTCAAGAGCCTACCCCCAGCCCCACCCAAAGGAAGGGAGGCTTGATTAGCTTTGCTGATAGTGAAGAGCAGGTCGTCCAGCGTGGCGCCTTTCACGTCGACGGTCTCTTCGAAGACGGCCTCAGGCGACAGCATCACTACCCTATTAAGATATTCCTCGCCATTCTTGTTTTCCAGCACAATGCGCACCTCCTGCCTCGACGTGGCCAGCACCTTGAAAGTTACATGGTCGTTTGGACGTTTGGTCGTTTGGTCGTTTGGTGATGTTACATTTGTTCCTAAACGACTAAACGACGAATCTCCTAAACGACTAGATTCAATGTTCATAATGAAGTCCTTCGACGCCTGCTTCACCACGCCCAGCTCGCGGTAGGGCATGAAATACTGCGTGAACTGCTTCTCCTCGTAGGGCATCAGCCAGGTGAAATCGGGCTGGTTCTCGGTGTAGACGCCGGCCATCAGCTCGATATAGGGGCGGAAGCCGGTGCGGATAGATCCAACGGGTAAACCGTCGGACGCACTTGCGTCGTCCGTAAGGTTGCGGTCCCACGCCCGTCCGAAGTCGCCGTTGCCCCACGTCCATTGCTTCTTGCCGGGCGAGAAGTGATGGCTGGCCACATGCAGCATACCGCCGTGGGTGTCGTTCTCGTAGCCGCCCTCGAAGTCGTATTTCGAGTTGACGGCCATATAACTGGTGGGCACGGGGATGTTGCGGTAGTTCGAGATGTCGACGCCTGCCGAATAGTCCATCTTGTAATAGGTGCCTGTGGCGATGGGGAACGACGAGACGGCGCGTTTGCCGTGATCGAAGACAGCGTTCACGTCAGGCGGGAAGACGCTCTGGTAGGCGTCGTTCACCTCTACGGCCGGATTGGCCCACCAGAGGAACGTCTGCGGCAGCGGCGTGCGGTTGCTCACACGGCCCTGAATCTCCAGATAGGCGCAGCCGGGCCTGAGCGTGAAGCCTGCAGCACCCTTCTGGTGGAACATCCGCTCCATCTCGTTCACCCACACGGTGACCGAGCCGTCCTCGTTCTCCACGATGGTCGAGTCGACGGGCGAATACGTCGAGGGGCGGTGGTGCTGCGGCCAGTTGAACTCGATGCCGCCGCTGATCCACGGTCCGCAGAGGCCCACCAGCGCGGGCTTGACGACGTGGTTGTAGTAGACGAAGTGGCGCTGCTTGATTTTGTCGTACGCCATCTGGATGCGTCCGCCCAGCTCGGGCATCACCATCACCTTGATGTATTCGTTCTCGAGGAACACCACGTTCCACTTGTGAGGCGTAGGTTTGTCGGCTATCGACTCGATGACGGGGTACGGATACACCACGCCGCTCGAGCCCTGATACACTCGTTTCTCAATAAACATCGGTGCTTTCTCGGCCTTTCCCACCTCATAGGTCGGGATGGTCACTATCTCTCTCCAGGCTTTAATCATATTTGTAGAATTCGTTATCGTTTTATTCCGACGGGCAAACCGCCGGAGGCAGTTTTCGTTTTCGTCTTCGTTTTCGTTTTTCTTTATCCCACCAGCTCCTGCTCCAGCTGTTCCAGGCTCTTGCCCTTCGTCTCAGGACAGCTGTGGAACAGGAAGATAAAGGCGCAGAGGCAGATGGCGCTATAAATCCAGAAGGTGCCGCTGCTGCCGAGGGCTGCGTTCATAGAGGGGAATGAGAAGGTGAGCGTGCAACATCCCACCCATAGGGCGAAGGTGCAGGTGGCCATAGCAATGCCTCGGATGCGGTTGGGGAAAATCTCGGCCAGGAGCGTCCACGTGACAGGGCCGAGTGTCATAGCATATACCGAGATGGCTGCCACCACAAGCACCACCATCACCACACCCTTCACCTCAAGGAAGTAGCAGGTGCCCAACGTCAGGTAAATCAGCCCAAGACCGCCAGCGCCAAGCAGGATCAGCGTCCTGCGGCCCCAGCGCTCAATGGTGTAGAGCGCAACAATAGTAAAGATAACGTTGGCAATGCCGGTAATGACGATATTGATGAACATGCCGTCGACGTCGAAGCCTGCTCCGACGAAAATCTCCTGCGCATAGTTGAAGATGACATTCGTGCCGCACCACTGCTGGAACACAGCAATGATCAGGCCCAGGCAAAGGACCTTGCGGTACTTCTTGGAGGAAAGAAGATACAGGAATGAGGAAAGAGGTTTGGCCTGCTCAGCACTTTCCGTAGAAGAAGTTTCCCTATTCCGCTTTCCACCTTCCACTTTCCTCTTTAAAGAAAGGTACACAGGACTCTCAGGGATGAAGAAGCTCATCACGAGGAACAACGCGGCAGGCAACGTCTCGGCCCAGAACATCCAGCGCCATCCCCATGCCACGTTCCACGTCTGGTTCTCGGCCACACCCGTGTCGCGAGCCAGCAGCATATTGACGATTTGTGCTGCCAGGATGCCCAACACGATGGTCATCTGATTGAGGCTCACCATCCTGCCGCGTATCGACGCAGGGCTCACCTCGGCGATGTACATCGGCGACAATGCTGACGCCACGCCAATGCCCATGCCGCCGATAAAGCGTGCTATATTAAACAAGGTAAAGTCGTTGAAAAGTCCCGTAGCCACAGCCGACACGGTGAACAACACTGCCGCCGTCGTCAGCAGGGGTTTACGTCCATACTTGTCGGCAGCGGCACCTGCCACCATCGCTCCCACCAAACAGCCTACCAAGGCCGTTGACATAGCCAGGCCCTGCAGGAACGGACTGTCACCGATGTTGAAATACAGTTCATAGAACGGCTTCGCACCGCCTATCACCACCCAATCATAGCCGAAGAGCAGTCCTCCCATCGCCGACACGGCGCAGATGAAATAGAGGAATCCCTTGTTTTGATTCTGCATAGTTGCTTTGAATGAAATGTTTTTAGTTGGGCGCAAAGTTAATAAAAAGAAGAGAGCCCGACAAACGAATTGATTCATTTTTTTAAAAACACGTTAATTATTCGAGAAACCTTTGTCGGTTACGCATAAAAGCTGTACCTTTGCAGCCATGGAACTGATGACGAAGAGATATATTGCTTCCTGGGTGCTGTTGGCAGTGTTTGTGCCAATGCTGCTTATGTCGTCGCTCCATTTTCACGAGACTTCACAGATAGAGGAGACGACGTGCGCCGAATGTGTGCAGCACCAGTGTCACGGCCACCTGACGCAGCTCTCCGACGGGATGCACCAGTGCGTGCTCTGTCAGTTTACTACGCTGACGTTTGTGGCCGCCGTCGTCTGTGCAGTTCTCTTATTTAATAATGTTAGCAAAACGCTTATCGCCCAGCGTCAATGTGACGTTCGCCTTGACGTCTGTGGCGTCCCTGCTCTCCGTGCTCCCCCGTTTGTCTGAATACCTGAGAAAGAGAGAGAACCGTCTCATTTTTAGTCATTCAAACAGACAAACAGTATGATAAACATGTTACTGGCTGCGATGCTTTGTGCATCAGCACCAGCCGACACGACTATCACGCTCGACAACGTCACCGTAACAGGCCAGCGGCAGCGCGATTATCAGATGCGCACGTCACAGTCGGGCGTGCAGGTGAGCCGCGAATATCTTCAGCAGAACCTTGCGGGCTCGCTGATGCAGACCCTCGAGGGCCTACCGGGCGTAAAGGCGATGTCCATCGGCTCAGGCCAATCGAAGCCCACCATCCGCGGCCTCGGCTTCAACCGCCTGGCTGTGACCGAGGACGGCGTGAAGCATGAGGGCCAGCAATGGGGCGATGACCACGGGCTGGAGATTGACCAGTTTGCCATCGACCGTGCCGAGGTGATCAAAGGCCCTGCCGCGCTACTCTACGGCTCGGATGCCATCGGCGGCGTGCTCAACCTCTTCACCAACCACATCCCGACAGAGCCTTTTGCCGGCAGCGTGCAACTGTTCGGACGCTCCAACAACGAGCAGCTTGGGCTCTCGGCCAAGGTGGGCGGCAGGAAGGGGAACTGGTTCTACCGCGCCAACGCCACGCTGATTGACTATGCCGACTACCGCGTGCCCACGGACAGCATCCAGTATTACAGCTACTGGATTCGCCTGAAGGACCAGCGGCTGCGCAATACGGCAGGATGTGAACGCGACGGCAGCGTGATGCTGGGTTATGCCGGTTACAATTTCCATACCGACTTGCGAATTAGCGAGGCCTACTCCAAGAGCGGATTCTTTGCCAACGCCCACGGTTTGGAGGTGCGTCTCTCCGGCATCGACTATGACCACTCGCGACGCGACATCGACCTGCCCTACCAATGGGTGAACCACCTGAAGGTGCTCAGCCACACCACGTGGCGTGGCAACGATGCCGACGTGGAGCTGAACCTGGCCTACCAGAACAACCGCCGCGAAGAGTTGTCGGAGCCTGTCAGCCACGGTTATATGCCCACGCCCGACGGCTCATTGGAGCGCCGTTTCGACAAGCACACGTGGACGGCCCTGCTGGCCCTGCGTCGCACGATGGGCAACCACGAACTGCGCAGCGGACTGAGTGCCGAGTATCAGCACAATCGTCGCGGAGGCTGGGGCTTTATCATTCCCGATTTCGAGACGGCTTCGACAGGTGCCTACCTGATGGACCGCTACACCCTGCGCCCTTGCCTGATTGTCAACGCCGGCATGCGCTACGACCTCGCGCAGACGCACATCCACAGCTATCATGACTGGTTTAAGACGCCGGTAGGCGCTGACTCCGTCTTCGTGGAGCGGTCGGCCGATATGCACCGCCACTTTCACTGCTTCACGTGGTCGGCAGGTATCAACTACGCCACAGGACAATGGGCGCTAAAGGCCAATGTGGGTAAGAGTTTCCGCGTGCCCATCCCCAAGGAGCTGGGTGCCGACGGCATCAACTACCACATCTTCCGCTACGAGCGGGGCAACCAGCAGCTCGACCCGGAGCAGTCGTACCAGGTGGATGCCAGCATCAGCTGGGCAGACGATGCGTGGGAGGTGGAGGTAGACCCCTACCTGAACTACTTCCCCAACTACATCTATCTCAGCCCTACGGCACACTATGTGGAGGGTCTGCAGCTTTATCACTACACGCAGGCCGAGGTGTTGCGCTATGGACTGGAGGCACAGGTGAGATGGAGCTTTGCCGAGGACTGGCAGGCCCACGCACAAGGTGAGTACCTCTATGCCCGTCAGCAATCGGGTGAGAAGAAAGGCTACACCCTACCCTTCTCCACCCCGTGGTCGGTGGATTTTTGTGTGAAATTCTCACCTCACACCTCTCACGACACATCTCACACCTCTCACCTCTCACCTCTGTTCATCTCCCTCAGCACCCACATCGTCGGTGAACAGAATGAGATTGTTCCTCCTGAAAAGCCCACCGATGGCTACTGGACGCTGAACCTTGCAGCGGGCAAGCAATGGCACGTAGGCAACACAACGCTCAATGTGGCGCTGCACGCAGACAACCTGCTGGACCGCCGCTATTACGACCACACTAGCTATTACCGCCTCATCGACGTGCCTGAACCTGGGCGCAACGTCTCGATGACTGTGGGGCTGGAGTTTTGAAAAAATAAAAGAATTAGAAAAACAAGAATTAAAAAATGATACGACAATGAAAAATTTGAAATATATGAGCCTTGCGATGGCTCTCGTGAGTGCAACAACCCTTGGTTTTATCTCTTGCGGCGGCGACGACGATGAGAAAGACATGACCTATCCCGTCATCTCGACAGAAGGCATCACCGCCAATCCCATCGACTGCCAGGTGTACCAGCGCGGCAGCGTCATTCCCTTCCACTATCTCTTCACCGACGACACCGAGCTTGGAGCCTACAACATCGAGATTCATACCAATGCCGACCACCACACCCACAGTACCTCGTCGGTGGAGTGCGAGGAAGACGAGCATGAGCATGAACACGAGCATGAAGCGGTGAAGCCTTGGGTGTTCAACCAAGACTTCCAGATTCCCGCCGGCCAGCACTCTTTCGAAGCCCGTCACGACATCCAGATTCCTGCCGACATCGATCCGGGCGACTATCACTTCATGCTCCGTCTGACCGACCGTGCCGGATGGCAGCAGCTCCGCGCCGTAGCGATAAAGATCACGGAATAAAAAAGAAACGCCTATGCCGAGAAAGCATAGGCGTTTCTTGTATTAGAACTTGTATTCCACAAACGCCTCCATGGCTTCATAGCAGGCCAGGCCCAGCTCGTCGTAGCGTTTCGCCGTCTCGCGGTTGCGGTCTTCGGCACGTTGCCAGAACAGTCGCTCGTCGTTGCCGAGGAACGGGGCACTCTCCATCTGACTCTGATGGCGTAGGATGGCGTTGCGCTTTTCACGCAGCTCCTCGGGCGACATGGGCACGCACATCTCGATGTCGGCAACCTCCCATTCAGCCCAAGCCCCGCGATACATCCACACGCGGCAGTCGTCGAGCCAGGACGAAGGAGTTTCAGACCCCACCCCTGCCCCTCCCCTTGAAGGGAGGGGAGAGGCTGCGCTGGATTGCCCTCCCCTTGAAGGGAGGGGAGTGCAGCGTTTTTCGTTTTCGCGTTTCTTCTTCTCCTCGTCGATGGCGGCGAGCACGGCATCCGTACACTTGCGATGGGTGCCATGCGGGTCGGCGAGGTCGGCAGCGACATAGATCTGATGCGGACGGATCTCGTTCAGCAGCTCCTGGATGGGGATGACATCGCGCTCCGACATCGGCAGTTTCTCTATCTTTCCACTTTCATAGAATGGCAGGTCGAGGAAGTGGATATGCTGGCTGTCGATGCCGTTGTACTCGCAGGCCAGGCGTGCCTCGCCTCGGCGGATGAGTCCTTTCAGCCTCAGAATCTGCTCGTTGTCGAGGTCGCCCGGTTTCTTGTTTCTGATGAAGTTCTTCACCACCTGATAGCTGTGCTTAATCACCTCGTCGGAGCCGTTGGCGAAGATGGTATTGAAGCCGTTGATGAAATGCATGAAGCGGCGCACCTCCTCGTCGCCGACAGCGATGTCGCCCGAGGTCTCGTAGGCCACGTGCACATCGTGTTTCTGCTGCATCAGTCGGCGGATGGTGCCACCCATGGAGATGACGTCGTCGTCGGGATGTGGCGAGAACACGATGACACGCTTGGGATAGGGCTTGGCGCGCTCAGGACGCGTGGAGTCGTCGACGTCGGGCTTGCCGCCAGGCCAGCCCGTGATGGTGTGCTGCAGCTCGTTGAACACCTCGATGTTGACGAGACCTGCCTGGCCGTCGAACTGTTCCACGAGGTGTCCGAGGCCGTTGTCGACGTAGTCCTTCGTCGAGAGTTTCAACAGGGGTTTGCCTACTTTCTTGCAGAGGCCGATGACTTGCCGACGCAGCGCGTGGTCGGGCATTTGGATAGTAGCTGTCAGGTTCAGGTTCATAGGATAATCATGTTTTGTCGCGAAGACGCGGAGCATGTTCGCGTATTTTTCGCAAAATTACAAAAAGATTTGGAATAGCATGCCATTCATCGCAGTTTTTTTGAAAAAAGTTGTATTTTTGCAAACGATTTTTTACGTCAAGGGGTGATGAAAATGCATGCTGACCTGTATATAAGGTAAAAGCTAAGCGGAAAATATGCAAGACAAGGCACAACAGTACAAGGAACTCTTCCTTGCGGAGTACGGCAGGATGTACCGGGCCGCCTACATCATGCTATGCGACGAAGACGATGCGAAGGACGCCGTTCAGGATGTCTTCGCACGACTGTGGGAAGGCGCCGTCCCACTACGCAAGGAGACCATCAGGACCTACCTTCTGACTTGCATCCGCAATCGCTGCCTCAACATCATTGCACAACGCCAGAGCCGGCAGGAGGCGCTGAAGCATCTGACAGCCGAAGACGCCGACAGCGGCCTCCACGACGAGGAGATCGTGGAAGCCATTGGCCGCTACGTCGACGAGAAGCTGACCCCTCAGACCAGCCGCATCATTCGCATGCATTACGACGAGGAGCAGTCCTACACGCAGATCTCCAGTTCGCTGGGCATCAGCCTCTCGGCCGTCAACAAGCACATCGTGCAGGGATTGAGGAAACTACGTTCCACCTTTAACAACAGAGAAGCATGAAAAAAGACGAGCAGATCAGGATGTTGCTGCATCCTGAAAGATACATGGACGAGGAGATAAACCAGATGCTGGACGAGGCCGACATCGCCGTGCCCGATGCCGGGCAGGAATGGGAGCGGTTTGCCAAGAAGCCGTCGCGTCCTCCCCTTTCCCTTTTCTCGAAATATCAGAAGATTGCCGCCATGCTCGTGGGCGTGCTGATGCTCTCAGGCATCGGCTACGCTGCCATCCGCCTCATACAGGGCAGCAGCAACGAGCCCCAGCAGCAGCCGGCCGCAACGATTGAGAACACTCAGCCTGTAACGTCCTACGCCCCGATGGCAGAGGCCGACAGCACGCAGCTGAAGCCTGTGGTCTTTGAGAACGCCGAGCTCAGCACGATACTCGGCCAGGTGGCCGCTTTCTACCATTGCGAGACCGTCTACAAGAACGAGACGGCAAAGCACGTGAGGCTGTACTTCACATGGGACAAGCAATCGGCCATCGACGATGTCGTCGACACGTTCAATAAGTTTGAACGCTTCCATATCACTCGCGAGAACCAGAAACTGATCGTAGAATAATCCACATCCCGACAGGAATGATCATCGTCAGCATCATTCCTGGCCCCAACAAATGAAACTCATGAAAAAACTATATTTCCTGCTATTATTGTGCGTTGCCGTCTGCAATGCCAAGGCTCAGAAAGTGAGCCGCGACTATCAGGACCAGTCACTGTCGAAGGTGCTCGAAGACCTGAATGCCGCCACCACCGACCATACCATCTATTTCATCTACGACGAGCTGGAGGACTTCACCGTCACCACCAGCTTCGACAACCTCCCGCTGGAAGAGGCCGTGCGACAGGTCGTAGGCTTCTATCCCATGAAGGTGACCAGCGACGGCAACCGCATCTTCGTGGAGTGCATGCAGAAGGAGAGCACGAAGGTGATAGGCCGTGTGATTGACGAGCAGGGCAAGCCCGTAGAGTTTGCCAACATCTCGCTGCTCTGCGACTCCGTCTTCGTTGGCGGCGGCGTGAGCAACGAGAACGGCGACTTCGTCATTCCCTGCCGTGCCCAGCGGGTGATGCTCAAGGTGACCTGCATCGGTTTCAAGACCGCCACGCAGCATGTCAGCGTGGGCGAGGTGGGCAACATCACCCTGCAGACCGAGACCTACACCATCGGCGGCGTCGTGGTGAAGGGCGAGATTCCGCAGTACAAGATGACCACCGGCGGTATGACGGTCGACATCCAGCACTCCATCCTCCACGACATCGGCTCGGCCGACGACCTCCTGTCGATGCTGCCGATGGTACAGGGACGTGACGGCAAGTTCGAGGTGCTGGCGAAGGGCGAGCCCGAGATCTACATCAACAACAAGAAGGTGCGCAATGCCAGCGAGCTGAAACAGCTGAAGTCCACCGACATCAAGAGCGTCGACATCATCACGGCTCCTGGAGCCCAATACAATGCCGAGGTGAATGCTGTCATCCGCATCAGAACTATCAAGCCGCAAGGCGAAGGTTTTAGCCTGATGGCCACCACGCAGACGTGGCGCAACAACCATTGGAACAACTACGACGACCTGACGCTGAAGTACCGCACGGGCGGGCTGGAGGCCTTTGCCAACGTGGCCTTCGACTGGAACCATTTCAGCAATGACCAGGACCTGGGGCAGGAGCTACACATCAGCAAAGACAAGTTCGACATCCATGCCGACCTGCCCTTGAGAAGCAGATGGGCGAACTTCGAGTACAAGGCAGGCCTGAGCTATGATTTCAACGCCGACAACTCGGTAGGACTGAGTTTCTCGGCCGAGAAAAGCCTGTTCGGACACATGAAGACCGAAATGCTCCAGAACTATCAGAAGAACGGAGCTTTCTACGGCGACATCCTGCTGAAGACCGACGTCGACGAGCTCGACAAGCCTGTATGGGAGCTGAACACCTACTATACAGGCAAGGCGGGCAAGCTGGGCATCGACCTCAACGCCACCTGGCTGCGCCACGAGTCGGAGGACCAGCTCTTCCAGCAGGAGTACAGTCGCGAGCTGGGCGACCGTCCCATCACCACCGTCAACAAGGAGAAAAACACGATGGCCGCCGCCAAGCTCATCCTCACCTACCCCGTCTGGAAAGGCCTGCTGAGCGCCGGATCGGAGGCCACCTCCACCCAGAGCCACGGCAACAATTTCAACCAGGAGAACATCATTCCCGAAGCCGACAATGAGATGGAGGAGAAAAATTTCGCCGGCTTTGCCGAATACGAGCTGGCTTTCCAGCTGCCACATTCCACCTACCACCTGAATGCCGGTCTGCGCTACGAGCACGTCTCTGCCGACTACACCTCGATGGGTGTATGGCAGTCGGAGCCCAGCCGCACCTACAACGACTGGTTCCCCAACCTCTCGGCAGCCTGGCAGCAGGGCAAGTGGGGTGCACAGCTGAGCTACAGCAAGCGCATCACCCGTCCGCCCTACAACATGCTGAGCTCAATCGTCATCTACGACAGCCGCATGCTCTATGAGGGCGGCAACCCGCTGCTGCGTCCCTCGGTGCGCCAGGCCGTCGACTTCAACCTCACCTATTCGTGGCTGAATCTGACTACCGGCTTCACCCGCGAGAACGACTTCTTCACCCACATCGGGCAGGTGTACGACGAGAAGAACGAGATCTGCATCTTCCGCCCCGCCAACTTCGACCACCAGGACCGTGTCTATGCCACCCTCGTGGCTTCACCCAAGCTGGGATTCTGGCAGCCCACCCTCACCCTGCACTACTATCAGCAGATGTTCGACGCCGAGGCCTATGGTGCTCCGAAGAAACTCGACAAGCCTGAGTTCAGCTGCTACCTGCAGAGCTGGTTCGTCCTCAATCCCACGACGAAGGCGCTGCTGCAGGCCAGCTACACGGGCAGCAATCACTGGGGATTCATGTATCGCAGCAGCAATTTCGACCTCAGCGCCCGCGTGATGAAAGCCTTCTGGCAGGGACGCCTGGTCGCCACGCTCTATGCCAACGACATCCTGCGCACCAGCCGTACGAAGATCACCACCTACTATGACATCGGCAAGACCGTGCAGGACGTCTACAGCTATACGCAGCAGGTAGGCATCTCGCTGAGCTACAACTTCAACGCCACCTCGTCGAAGTATCGTGGCACAGGCGCCGGCAACGAAGAGAAGAGCCGACTGTAAACAAAATACCCTCCGAGACTACTATAAAATCGAGTAGGAGGAAAATGAAGTAGTTTTCCTCCTACTTTCATTTTCCGACCTCTCACACCACCGTACGTGCGGTTCCGCATACGGAGGTTCTTCGTTTACGATACCAACACGTAGTAATCCATTAGGCAACGATAGCC
>JAGAAJ010000111.1 GCA_017615355.1 Prevotella sp. | reverse complement strand
CCGAGGAAAGGTCGTCCTCATTGACCTCTGGGCATCGTGGTGTGGCCCTTGCCGTCGCCATAGCAAGGCCATGATTCCCGTCTATGAGCGTTACAAGGACAAAGGCTTTACAGTCGTTGCCATAGCCCGTGAGCGTAACCGCGAGGCAATGGAGAACGCAGCTAAGAAAGACGGCTATCCCTGGCCAAGCTTGTTGGAATTGAACGACGAGAATCAGGTTTGGCGCAAGAACGGAGCTGACAATGCTGGTGGTGCCATGTTCCTCATTGACCGCGACGGCACCATCCTCTCCACCTCCACCGATGCTGAGGAATTAGAGCCGCTCATCAAGAAAGCACTAAACAATGAATAGAATAATGAACAAGAAAGCCATCATCACCGCATTGCTCGCCCTCGTCGCTTCAGTAAGTTACGGCCAGACGGACAGCACGAAAGTGGAGAATAAGGATAAGAAGGAGAAGAAGATTTACGTCTACGGCACGGTGGCCGACTCGTTTACAAAAGCCTCGATACCTGACGTGAAGGCGACGCTGATGCGGGAGGACTCGACGGTGGTGGACACGACGCGGGTGTGGGAGAGCTACAGCTATAGCAGCGGCATCGGACAATCGGCGGGCAGCACCCATTGGCATTTCGAGGTGAGCCGCGAGCCAGCGAAATATATCATCAAGCTGGAACACGAGAACTACGAGACGACCTATGCCGACTTCGAGATGAAGCAGGTGAGCAAACGGCGTCAGGACTTCGAGGGGCCGAAGGTGTATATGAAGAAGGCGGCTCGCGCCAGCCACTTCGAGGGCGGCAACCTGGGCGAGGTGGTGGTGAAGGCCACGAAAGTAAAGATGGTGTGGAAGGGCGACACGCTGGTGTTTAATGCCGACGCCTTCAACGTGCCTGAGGGCTCGATGCTCGACGGGCTGATCAAACAGCTGCCTGGCGTGGAGCTGAACGACGACGGCGAGATATTCGTCAATGGCAAGAAGATTGACAACCTGACGCTGAACGGTGCCGATTTCTTCAAGGGCAAGAACAAGATCATGCTGCAGAACCTGCCCTATTTCACGGTGAAGAACATCCAGGTGTATAAGAAGCAGACGGAGGAGAACAAATACCTCGGCATCGACGACGAGAACAAGAAGGAATACACGATGGACGTCGTGCTGAAACGTGAGTACAGCATTGGCGGATCGGCCAACCTGGAGGCGGGCGGAGGACCTTCCGAAGGCGGCGAGTGGCGCTACAAGCTGAAGGGCTTCGGTCTGCGCTTCAGCGACCGCACAAGGGCCGTGCTCTTCGGCGGCATGAACAACATCAACGAGACGATGGAATACAGCGGCGAGAACAGCAGCTACAACGACAAGGTGCAGCAGTCGGGCGACAACCACTTCAAGCAGATGGGCGGCCAGTTCGTCTATCAGGCTCCCGAGGAGAAGCTGACCAACTCGACTGAGGTGGATGCCTCGTGGCGCAACGACAGGAGCGAGAGCCGCAGCCAGAGCGAGACCTACCTCAACGGCGCCAGCACCTTCGGCCTGTCGGAGAGCTCGGGCCGCAACCGCATCAACAGCTTCTCGCTGAAGAACACGCTGCGCACAACGGGAAAATTCCGTTTCTACTCAAATGCGAGCATTTCCTACAACGACAACCGCTACGAGGGCGAGGGCTGGAACGTGAGCACCGCCGATGCTGTGATGAAGGACAGCATCAACAGCTCGTGGTATCGGTCGCGCAGCAAGGGCAGCAGTCTCTACGGCGGCCTTTATTCCTATCTGGCCTATCGCCTGCCCTCCGGCGATTCGTTCACATTCAACGTGCAGGGCAACGGCAACCGCAGCTACCATCCTGAGTCGTCGAGCTTCAACGACTACACCTATTATAAATTAGGTACGCGCGATATACGTGACCGTCGCACGGAGACGCCGAACTACAGCTATGGTTTCAATGCGGAGATGACCTACAACTATAATCTTACCGAGCATCTGCGCATTGCGCCTACCATCGGCATCGGAACAAGCAGAAACCACAGCGACCAGCACGAGTTCCTGCGCGACAGCCTCGATTTCTATTTCGACACGAAGAACAGCTACGAGCAGGGCACCCAGACCTTAGACCGCCGTGCAGGCCTGAACGCGGATTTCAGCAAGGAGCTGGAGAAGTTCTACCTCGGCGTCTACCTCGGCTTCAGCGCCAATTTCCAAAGGCAGCACATGACCTACGACAGCGAACCGCTCGCCACCTCGCTGACACGTCATTACACGCTGCTCTCTCCCAACGTTTTCCTCTATCTTTTCAGCAAGGACAACAGGAAGAACATCACGACACAATACTATCTGTGGCCGTCGACGCCCTCCGTCACCGACCTCATCGACCGCCCCATCACCAGCGACCCGCTGAACATCTTCCAGGGCAATCCCAACCTGAAGAAGAGCGTGCAGCACCAATGGAGCATCGACGGACGCCTGCGCAACGACAGTATCGACCAGACCATCAGCATGAGTCTGAATGTCAGTACGATACACAACGCCCAGACACGCGGCTACACCTACGACATGACAACGGGCGTGCGCACCTACCGCCCTGAGAATATCGGCGGCGGCAACTGGCGTCTCGGCTCGTCCTTCAACTGGAGCCGCGCCCTCGGCAAGAAGAAATTCTGGCACATCGACAACGGCCTACGCCTCAACTACAACAAGAGCACCGGCCTAGCCCTCACTACGGGCAGCACGAGTGGGGAATTGAGTCGTGTGGGCACCTTCACCGTTAACTATGCTCCTGCCATCCGATTTCAGAAGAAAGACCTCTCTGTCAGCCTGAAGGGTGACGTCAGCTATCGCAACATCCACCGCAACGTTGGAGGCGATTTGCAATCCCCGACTGTCAAACAGCCCACCGACGTATGGGACATTGCCTACGGCATCAACGGCAACTACAAGCTGCCTTGGGACATCACCTTCGACACCGACCTGACGATGCACTCGCGTCGCGGCTATACCGATGCCGAGATGAACGACAACCGCCTCTACTGGGATGCCTCGCTCACCAAGTCGTTCCATCAGGGCAAGTGGCTCGTCAAGCTGCGCGGCTACGACCTTCTCGGACAGGTCAGCAACCTACGCTACAACATCAATGCACAGGGTCGCACCGAGACATGGACCAATGCCATGCGCCGCTATGCCCTGCTCACCGTCAGCTACCGCTTCTCGCAGAAGCCGAAGAAAGAAACCGAGAAAAACTAACGGGCTGTTCTTTGGAAAGGACACTCAAAAAAAGCAGCTCGCCGTTACTGGCGGGCTGCTCGTGTGCTGATTTTCTTTCCTTCCTTGCTCCAGGTGTAGATCCAGGAGCCGAGCCTGCTGGTGAACGTTTCGCCTGCCACGGAAAGCACCGTCCCTACGGTCGATTCGCTCATCGTGTGTATCTTGTTGCCCTTGGCGTCGTAGATGTAGATCCACGAGCCGTTCTTGACGACGAAGATGGACGCGCTGAAGCCCTGCAACTCGCCGATGGTCGTGCTGAGGGTCTTGATTTTCTTGCCGTCCTGGTCGTAGACGTAATACCAGCTGTTCGTGGTCTCAATATAACTGATGCTCTGTGCCCGAAGACCGGACACAGCAAGCAACAGTACAAGGATAAGCAGCAGCTTTTTCATAAAAGACTGCGCTTAGTATTCGTCCTCGTTGAAAAGAAAGTCTTCTTTGGTGGGGTAGTCAGGCCAGATGTCCTCGATGCTTTCGTAGACATCGCCCTCGTCTTCTATTTCCTGCAGGTTCTCCAGCACTTCGAGGGGAGAGCCTGAGCGGATGGCGTAATCTATAAGTTCCTCCTTGGTGGCGGGCCAGGGAGCATCTTCAAGTTTGGATGCTAATTCGAGTGTCCAATACATGTCTGTTTGTGTTTAGTGTTTAACGTTAGTGGTTTTGAGGCCGCAAAAGTAATAATATTTTTTTTATCTGCAAGTGTTTTGCCATAGATTTTCGCTCTGCCCCGCGTTAAAATTTATTATTTTTGCCAAAACGAAGAGATAATCGCTGAGACGGTTGACGTATTGCGGTATATAGTCGTCCACATGATCGTGTTGGGCCAGCTCCAGGATACGTCGCTCGGCCCTGCGGCAGACGGTGCGGCAGACGTGGCACTGGGCAGCGCTGACGGTGCCTCCGGGCAGCACGAAACCCTGTTTCTCGGGCAGCGTGGCCATGAGCTGGTCGATGCGTTCCTCGAGCAGGGTGGTCTCGCCGTCTGGCAATTTGGCAAAGTCGTAGAGCGGTGTCTGGCTCTGGTCGATGGCGAGGTAGGAGCCGATGATGAAGAGGTTGTTCTGACAGCGCACCAGCATCTGGCGCTCCTCTTCCAGCGGGTGCTCGTCGTTGGCCATCATGGCTGCCAGCAGTCCCAGGTGCGACGACAGCTCGTCGGTGGTGCCGTAGGCCTCGAGTCGCGGGTCGGTCTTGCTGATACGCACGCCGCCTACGAGGTCGGTCATGCCCTTGTCGCCTGTGCGGGTGTAGACTTTGGTGATTTTCATATTGTTGGAAGGTTGATGGTTAAAGGTGGATGGTGGAGGGATGTTAGAAATTGACGATGTAGTGCTGCTTGGCCCGCTGAGGGTTGAAGGTGGCGATGCCGCAGTAGTAGAGGTCGAAGGCGACGGTGACGGCAGGCCATTGCTCCACCTCGTGCCACAGCTCCTTGTGATGGCCGATATCCTCGACCACGAGCATCGTCTTCTCTCCACATTGCGACAGCAGGGTGGGAGTGACGTCGTCAGTACGGGCAATTATTAAAGATGTGGGAGATACGAGGTGATTAGCAATGCTGGCTTTGCGGCAGCCGGCGCTGAGGTAATCGGCATAGCCGGCGAGGTCGGCAATGACGTCGGGCTGCACATAGTTGGCCAGACGTAGGTAGAGCCGTCCCAGCTTGCGGCGCAGCCAGTCATCGGCAAGCCCCACCTCGCCATAGGCGTAGTAGGACCCCTGCTCGTTGACCACATCCCTGACAAAGCTAAAGTCGGTGGGCGAATGTATGCCAAAGCCCCGACAGCGGTGGATGCGACTGAGCCAGACGAAAGCCTGTGTCACTCTGTTCACAAGTGCAAAGATAGATAAATTTTTCGTTTTTTCTATCATTAATTGAAAAAAAAGATTTAATTTTGCAGACGTAACCTTATTTTTTTGACGATACCCACATGAGAACAAGACTTTGCATGGCCCTCATGCTGCTGATGCTCTGCACGGCGGCAACGGCTAAGAAGAAACAGCCGAAGCAGGAGCTGTGGCCCAACGGCGAGGTGATGAGCGAGTGGTTCGGCGACACCACGAAGGTGAAGCTGGCCGACCTGGGACGCCAGTATGTGCTGACGAGCTACGGCGTGCGTCAGGGCACCACCGACATCCAGACTCGTGAGATTCAGGCCGTCATCGACCGCTGTGCCGAGGAGGGCGGCGGCGTCATTGTCGTGCCGAAGGGCACCTTCTATACCGGCAGTCTCTTCTTCCGTCAGGGCACCCACCTGCACCTCGTGGAAGGCGCCGTGCTGAAAGGCTCGGAGCGTGTGCATGACTTCGAGATTCGTGAGACACGCATCGAGGGACAGACGTGCAAGTATTTCACGGCCCTCGTCAATGCGGACGGTCTCGACGGCTTTACCATCACCGGCAAGGGCACCATCGACGGCAACGGCGAGCCCTATTGGGAGGAGTTTTGGATTCGCCGCCGTTGGAATCCGCAATGCACCAACAAGGATGCACAGCGTCCGCGCCTCACGTACATCTCTAATAGTAAGAACGTCACCATCCAGGACGTGCGGCTCATCAACTCGCCCTTCTGGACGAACCATATCTACCGCTGCGACCATGTGCGCTATCTCGACCTCTACATCTACTCCTCCACGCAGGACATCAAGGGCCCGTCGACCGATGCCATCGACATCGACGCCTGCCACGATGTGGTGGTGCGTGGCTGCTACATGAACGTCAACGACGATGCCGTGGTGCTGAAGGGTGGCAAGGGCACCTTTGCCGACAAGGCTCCTGAGAACGGTCCCTGCTACAACATCCTGGTGGAGAACTGTCACTACGGCACCGTGCACGGCTGTATGACCCTGGGCTCTGAGAGTCTGCACGACTGGAATGTCATCATGCGCAACTGCCATGCCGACGACACCAACAACGTGCTCTGGCTGAAGATGCGCCCCGACACGCCCCAGCACTATGAGTTTGTGCATGTGGAGAATTTCACGGGCCATTGCCGCTCGTTCCTGCTCATCAGGCCCTGGACGCAATTCTATCAGAAGGAGGAGCGTGACGACATGCCGCTGTCGAAGTGCAACGACATCTCGTTTAAGAACATCCGCATGGACTGCGGCACGTTCTTCAACGTCACCGGCTCAGAGAAGTACTATCTCTGCCGCTTCAGCTTCGACGATGTCGACGTCAGCGACCAAGCCAATGCGAAGGGCTTTACCGACAACCCCGTCGAGGAATTCTCGCTCAACAACGTCGTCGTCAACGGGGTGAAGCAGGTTGTCATTTCAAAATATTAAGTCTTAAACCTCAAATCCTAATATCATGTCACGAATACTGATGATTGGCGCCGGAGGCGTCGCTACGGTGGCTGCGTTCAAGATTGCGCAGAACGCCGACGTGTTTACAGAGTTTATGATTGCCAGCCGCCGCAAGGCAAAGTGCGACGCTTTGGTGAAGGCCATCCACGACAAGGGCTACACCCTGCCCATCCGGACGGCGCAGGTCGATGCCGACGACGTGGAGCAGCTCAAGGCCCTGTTCAACGACTACAAGCCCGAGCTGGTGGTCAACCTCGCCCTGCCCTATCAGGACCTCACCATCATGGATGCTTGCCTGGCCTGCGGATGCTCGTATCTCGACACGGCCAACTATGAGCCGAAGGACGAGGCCCACTTCGAATACTCGTGGCAATGGGCCTATCGCGAGCGCTTCGAGAAGGCCGGCCTCACCGCCATCCTCGGCTGCGGCTTCGACCCGGGCGTCACCAGCATCTTCACCGCTTATGCCGCCAAGCATCACTTCAAGGAGCTGCAGTATCTCGACATCGTCGACTGCAACGCCGGCGACCACCACAAGGCCTTCGCCACCAACTTCAATCCTGAGATCAATATCCGCGAGATCACCCAGAAGGGCCTCTACTGGGAGAACGGCCAATGGGTGGAGACTGAGCCGCTCGAGATTCACAAAGACCTCACCTATCCCGAGATTGGCCCACGCGACAGCTACTTGTTGCATCACGAGGAGATCGAGAGCCTTGTCATCAACTACCCCACGATCCGCAGGGCCCGTTTCTGGATGACCTTCGGCCAGCAGTATCTGAAGCATCTCGAGGTGATACAGAACATCGGCATGAGCCGCATCGACGAGGTGGTCTACGAGGCTCCGCTGGCCGATGACATCAACAATGATTCCCAAACGACCAAGACCGTCAAGGTGAAGATTGTGCCCCTGCAATTCCTCAAGGCCGTGCTGCCCAACCCGCAGGACCTCGGCGAGAACTACGAGGGCCAGACGTCCATCGGCTGTCGCATCCGCGGCATCGGCAACGACGGCCAGGAGCACACCTACTATGTCTACAACAACTGCTCGCATCGTGCCGCCTATGAGGAGACGGGTATGCAGGGCGTCAGCTACACCACCGGCGTGCCCGCCATGATTGGCGCCATGATGTTCTGCAAGGGCCTGTGGAAGAAGCCCGGCGTCCACAACGTCGAGGAGTTCGATCCCGATCCCTTCATGGAGCAGCTCAACCTTCAGGGCCTGCCCTGGCACGAAATCCACGACGGCGATTTGGAGCTGTAATTCTGCACCCGATAGACACTTTTTGCTAATTCGTTCAGTCAGGACGTGGGTTCCAAAAAGTGCCTCTTTATTTTGCTGAGGAGCCTCTTTATTTTGCTAAGGAGGCTCCTTATTTTTCTGAAGAGCTTGTTTATTTTGCTGAGGAGGCGAAAAAACGTCAAGACCTAACATCGCCCTCCAAAATGCCCATTCCCACAGGTGTTATGGCATGTTGGGTCTGTTTTCAAGACCCCACATAGACCCCACATAGACCCCAACATCCACTTCTACAAAGCCGTTCCCCTCCGTGCTGCCTGAGTCCCTCTGACCTCATCCATCCACCATCAACCATCCACCATCAACCATCATCCCTCAACCCTCCTCATCTGGGGTCTATGTGGGGTCTATGTGGGGTCTCAAAACAAGACCCAACATCGCGAAACCCTTTTATACAAAGGCGTTTTCAGAGATGATGTTGGG
>JAGAAJ010000110.1 GCA_017615355.1 Prevotella sp. | reverse complement strand
GTTACCAAAAGCGGGATAGCGACGCTCCAGATAGTAGTCGCGATCCTCTTCGGGAATCTCCCAACCCTGAAGCGTACCTTCCTGCAGCTTCTTGGCATCCTCAATCTTCTTGGGAACCCAGATGCGGCCGTCGTTACGCAGTGACTCGGACATCAGCGTCAGCTTGGACTGCTTGTCGCCGTGAACGGGGATACAGGTGGGGTGAATCTGAACGTAAGAGGGATTTGCAAAGTAAGCACCCTTGCGATAGCACTGAACGGCAGCGGTGCAGTTGCAACCCATAGCGTTGGTCGAGAGGAAGTAGGTGTTGCCATAACCGCCAGTAGCGATGACAACTGCATTGGCGCTGAAACGCTCCAGCTTGCCAGTCACCAGGTTCTTGGCGATGATACCACGAGCGCGACCGTCGACGATGACCACGTCTTCCATCTCGTAACGGGTGTAGAGCTTCACCTTGCAGGCCTTCACCTGACAGCTCAGAGAGCTATAGGCACCGAGCAGCAGCTGCTGACCCGTCTGACCCTTGGCGTAGAACGTACGGCTTACCTGAGCACCACCGAACGAACGGTTGGCCAGCATGCCACCATACTCACGAGCAAAGGGAACGCCCTGAGCCACGCACTGGTCGATAATATTGTTGGAAACCTCTGCCAGACGATAGACGTTGGCCTCGCGAGCACGATAGTCACCACCCTTCACGGTGTCGTAGAACAGACGATAGACCGAGTCACCATCGTTCTGATAGCACTTGGCGGCGTTGATACCACCCTGAGCGGCGATAGAGTGAGCGCGACGGGGAGAGTCCTGAATGCACAGGTTGATCACGTTGAAGCCCATCTCACCGAGTGAAGCAGCTGCAGAAGCACCAGCCAGACCGGTACCGACGACGATGACGTCGAGCTTCAGCTTGTTCTTGGGGTTAACGAGACGCTGATGAGCCTTATATTCCTTCCATTTCTCAGGTACTGGACCTGCGGGAATCTTTGAATCAATTACTTTTGCCATAATCTTTTTCAATGCTTAATTCTTAGTTCATAATGCATAATTACTGACCGCAGGCAGCAGCGGCGTCTTTGCAGCAGTCAAGAGCAGCGGCATCTTTGCAGCAGTCAACAGCCTGATGGCAGCAGTCGGCAGCAGCACCGTCGCAGCAGAGGCTGGGAGCGCAACCGAAGGCGAAGGCCAGCACCACAACAACGAAGCCGAGGATGAGCAGGCTGACATAGATGATGCCGATGACCTTCCAACGGCAGAACCAGGTCTTGCCGTTCCAGCCCAGCGTCTGCAGGGCTGACCAGAAGCCGTGAGAAAGATGGAACCACAAAGCGGCGAGCCACACGAGGTAGAGCACCACATAGACGGGGCACGTAAAGGTCTTCTCAATCAGAGCGAAGCCATCCGTGGGAGGAATAGGTGTAGCGATGTGCAGCAGCTCGGCGAACATCATGTTGTACCAGAAGTTGAACAGGTGCAGGAGGATACCCAGCACGACGATCAAGCCCAGCACGAGCATGTTCTTCGATGCCCATTCCACCTTGCCGGCATTGACGGTCGTAGCCACCTCGTAGCGGTTGTCGCCACGGGCCTTGCGGTTCTGAGCCGTCAGGATGAAGGCATACACGATGTGAATCACTGCCAAGGCAGCCAAACCCAACGTAGCCACTACTGCATACCAGTTGGCACCCAGCAGCTCACAAATAGCATTGTAAGCCTTGCCTGAGAACAGCGCAACAATGTTCATGCAACAGTGGAACGTCAAAAACAAGATCAGCGCGATGCCTGTTACCGACATCACCACCTTTCTACCAATTGATGAATTGAATAACCACATAAATTGTTGATTTTAAATAAATTATTATTGTGTTAGATTTATCGTTAGCAAATGCCTTGCGAAGCAAAATACTCATTATCTATTACGCACCCGCGTATTTGGGCTACAAAATTACTAAAAAATTGTGAAACCCGCAAACGTTTGCGAAAAAAACAGCCAAAAATTTGGAAACAAACCGAAATAATTTGTAATTTTGCATCAACAAATAACTACAGCCATGAAGAAAGGACTGCTTTCCTTGCTATTTTCGGCCTGTTCGATCTGCGCAGGCGCACAAGTCACGAATCCCATTATCCCGGGTTTCCATCCCGATCCCAGCGTGTGCCGTGTAGGCAGCGATTTCTACTTGGTGAACTCCTCGTTCCAGTATTTCCCCGGCGTGCCCATCTACCACTCACGCGACCTGCAGTCGTGGCAGCTCATCGGCAATGTGCTTGACCGTCAGTCGCAGCTGCCGCTGAAAGGCGCTACCTCATGGCAGGGCATCTATGCGCCTACGATCCGTTTCAATAATGGTGTCTACTACATGATCACCACGAACATCGGCAACGGTGGCAACTTCATGGTGACGGCCACCAATCCTGCAGGCCCGTGGAGCGAGCCCGTCTGGCTGCAGCAGCAGGGCATCGACCCCTCGCTGCTGTTCGAGGATGGCAAGTGCTATATGGTGTCGAACCCTGACAACACCATCACCCTGTGTGAGATAGACCCGGCAACGGGTAAGCAGCTGACTGAGGGACGTGGCATCTGGCAAGGTATGGGTGGCCGCTATCCCGAGGGCCCACATATCTATAAAAAGGACGGCTACTACTACCTGCTTATCTCTGAAGGCGGCACGGAGCTGGCACACAGCATTACCATAGCCCGCAGCCGCAATATCTACGGCCCCTACTTGCCTAATCCTAAGAATCCCATCCTCACGCATTGCAATCGACAGGCACAGGACAGTCAGATTCAGGGCACAGGCCACGGCGACCTCATCCAGGACGTGAAAGGCCAGTGGTGGCTGGTGTTCCTGGCCTATCGTCAGTTCAATGGCGCCTATCATCATATAGGCCGTGAGACGTTTATCGCTCCTGTGGAGTGGCCTCGAGGTGGATGGCCTGTGGTCAACGGCGGCAAGCCTATTGTGGTCAATGAGCGGCAGCCTGTCGCCATCAAGACCACCTTCGACAAGCCCTTGGGCCTTGAGTGGGTGTACCAGCAGAACCCCGACTCTGCCTGCTACGGCGTTCGTGATGGACGACTGCATCTCGTAGGCAGCACGTCATCGCTGCGCGAGAACAGGCAGCCTACTTTCATAGGTAGGAGGCAGGAAGCTGTGAAGTTCTGCTTCGAAGCGAAGATGACCGACTACGACCTGCGTGGTACCGATGAGGCTGGCATCAGCGTGTTCCAGATCAACGATGGCAATGCACAGTTTGGAATCGTGCATAACGACGGCACCGCCTTCCTTAACCTTACCCTTAACCTGAAGAACGTCAGCACCGTATTGGCTTCGAAGGCCGTCAGCGGCGGACAGTTGTGGCTGCGTGTCACCAGCGACGGCGACAATTATCAGTTCTATTGCTCCACCGACGGGCAGCAGTTTGACCACGTCGGCGACATCAGCTGCACGCTGCTCAGCACAGAGACGGCCGGCGGCTTTACGGGAGCCTCGCTCGGTCTTTATGCCTACAACGGTGGCTCGCGTTCGGCAGGACATGCCTATGCCGACTTTGAATACGTCAATTATGTTGAACAATAATTATTAACCCCTTTATAAATTGTTACAACTATGAAAAAGTATTTAGCAGAATTGGTTGGAACGTTCACATTGACGTTCCTGGGTTGCGGCACAGCTGTGGCCCTTTGTTGCGAAACCTACAACGCTGCCGCCTATCTGGGAACGGCTCTGGCCTTTGGCTTGGCTGTCGTAGCTATGGCTTACACCATCGGTGGCATTAGTGGTTGTCACATCAACCCCGCCATTACCTTGGGCTGTTTCCTTACGGGACGAATGAACTCTAAGGACTGTGGCATGTACATGCTGTTCCAGGTTATCGGAGCCATTCTGGCTGCTGCCGTGCTGTTTGCCATCGTCAAAACCAGCGGATTGGTATCGTCTGAGTACTATCAGGGATTGATTGAAAAGGGCGACTATAGTGCGATTGACACCATTAAAGAAGGCAAGCTGATTACCTCCACTCTTACTGGTGCTAATGCTTGTGCTTATGGTGTCCTCAACGGTCTTATCGTTGAGACTGTGCTCACCATGCTCTTCGTCCTTGTCGTGCTTGGCACAACATCGAAGACCAACGGCGCCACCAACAATTTCGCTGGTCTTGCTATTGGCTTGTCGCTAGTTCTCATCCACTTGGTTGGTATCCGCTTCACTGGCACTTCGGTGAATCCAGCACGTTCCATCGGCCCTGCTCTCTTTGCAGGTGGCGACGCCCTGAGCCAGATTTGGGTGTTCATTGTAGGTCCCTTCGCAGGCGGCGCTTTGGCTGCTGGCGTCTGGAAGATCATCCATCCCGCTAAGGCATAAGGAAAGTGAGCGAGGTGCCTGCATTGCTGACATTGAGCCGCACGCGACAACCCTCTATCAATGGCAGGTTGGGTCGCTTATGCCCTACGGGAAAGCCGTAGCATACGGGGATGTCGAGTTCTCGCAGGTAGGAGTGCAGCATCTCGTTCATGTCTTCGAAATCATTCTTCGGCCGCTTGTAGTCGGTGAAATGTCCCACGATAATACCTTTCAGCCGCTGCAATACGCCCCTCACCTCTAAGTGGTGCAACATCCGATCCACTTTGGTCATCTCTTCGTCGGTGTCTTCGATGAAAAGGATGAGTGGTTCGCGGCGTAATAGGCAGTCGTAGGGCGAGCCTGCCAAACCACAGAGCACGGAGAAATTTCCACCCACCAATAGTCCCTCGGCACAGCCTGGCTGGTCGAGGGCGTTGTGTTCTAAGTAATAGGTTGGCAGCGTGCCCTCCAATATATTGTGGAGCATGACGCTGACGCTGTCGGTGCCGTTCTGTGAGCTGATGGCGTGCAGCATCGAGCCGTGTATGCTCATCACCCCCGCCTGCACCATTGCACTATGCAGCGCCGTGATGTCGCTGAAGCCGATGAGCCATTTGGGCTGACGACGGAAGTCGGAGGGACTGATACGGGTCAGCAGCTGCACGGCGCCGTCACCTCCACGTGTGCACATGATGGCGCTGATGGTGCTGTCGGTCAGCGCCCATCGCAGGTCGGCAGCGCGTTCGTCGGCTGTGCCGGCAAAACCGTGATATTCGTTCATCGCATGAGGCCCCACCACAGGCACATAGCCCCATTGGCGCAGAATCTCGCAGCCCTCTTTGACGGTCTTCTCTGTCGGCGAGCTCGATGGCGAAATAACAGCTATCCTGTCGCCTTTCTTCAGCGGACGTGGCATGACGGGTGTGTGCTGTGCCTGTATGCCTAGGAGGCTGAAGGCCAGCACTACGATGATGAGGATGCTTTTCCGTGTCTTCATGCTTTACTCGTCTTGAAAGTGAAGCTCCAACTGCGTGGTGCCCAGTTGGTTGAATGAGCGACGGTGGTGTTCCGTAAGCCCGTAGAGGCGGATGGCGTCACGATGCTGCTTCGTGGGATAGCCCATGTTCTTGTCCCAACCATATTGCGGATACTGCTGGGCCAAGGCTATCATACAGTCGTCACGATAGGTCTTCGCCAGGATGCTGGCAGCAGCGATGGCCATCATCTTTCCGTCGCCCTTTACGATAGTGGTGTAGGGCTTGTCGCGCCAGGGCTTGAATCGGTTGCCGTCGACGATGACGGCCTCTATCTCCTTCTGCTCTGCTACGGCATCGAGGGCACGATGCATAGCGAGGATGCTGGCGTTGAGGATGTTGATCTTGTCTATCTCCTGTGGCGAACAGATGCCGACGGCCCAAGCCAAAGCATCGCGCTCGATGTCGTTGCGCAATAAGCGACGCTGGCGGTCGGTGAGTTGCTTCGAGTCGTTCAGCAGCGGATGGCTGTAGTTGTCGGGCAAAATAACGGCTGCTGCATACACAGGGCCAGCCAGACAACCACGTCCAGCCTCGTCGGTGCCCGCCTCAACCAATCCTGTATAATAATGACTTTGCAGCATATCTGTTTTGAAGACAACATTGACAACTTAGAACAACTTTCTTGTTGTCTTTGTTGTTCAAGTTGTCGTTTATAATAACATCGGGATGACTCTCTTCAGGGCAACCGCAAGGGCGTCCACCTCGTCCTTCGTATTGTACATAGCGAAGGAGGCACGCACGGTGCTGGTGAGACCCATGCGTTCTATCAGCGGCTGTGCGCAGTGATGGCCTGTGCGTACGGCCACGCCCAGCTGGTCGAGCAAAGTGCCAAGATCCAACGGGTGGATGCCGTCGACGACGAAGCTCACCACAGCATCCTTCACGGGAGCCGTTCCTATGATGCGCAGCCCGTCTATCTGCTGCAGCTGCTGCGTGCAGTAGCTGAGCAGTTGCTGCTCGTGGGCATGAATCTGGTCAAGGCCGATGGCTGTGATATAGTCGATGGCCGTAGCGAGGCCGTGGGTGGCTACATAGTCGGGTGTACCGGCCTCAAACTTGAAGGGCAGCTCGTTCCACGTGGTCTTCTCCCAACTGACGGAGCCAATCATCTCGCCGCCACCCTGATACGGCGGCAGACGGTCGAGCCACTCCTCACGTCCGTAGAGCACGCCCACACCTGTGGGGCCGTACATCTTATGGCCGCTGAAGGCCAGGAAGTCGCAGCCTATGTCGCTCACGTCGACGGGCATGTGGGGCGCACTCTGCGCAGCATCCACCAATACGGGGATGCCGCGGCTATGAGCCAGGGCCGTGATCTCCTTGACGGGGTTCACCGTTCCCAGCACATTGCTCACATGGGCGAGGCTGACGAGACGGGTGCGCTCGTTGATGTACTCGTCGAGCAGGTCGAGGCGCAGCTGTCCGTCGTCGGTGATGGGCAGGTGCCTGACCACGATGCCCCGCTGCATGGCCTGCATCTGCCAGGGCACGATGTTCGAGTGGTGTTCCATGTCGGTCACCAGCACCTCGTCGCCAGCCTGCATCTGCGACTGGCAGAAGGAGGATGCCACCAGGTTGATGGCCTCCGTCGTGCCACGTGTAAACACAATCTCGTTGGTGCTGCGGGCGTTGATGAAGCTGCGGACACGCTCGCGGGCCGCCTCGTGCAGCTCGGTAGCCTTCTGCGAGAGGTAGTGCACGCCGCGATGCACATTGGCATTCTGGTTCAGGTACTCGTTGCGCATGGCGTCGAGCACGGCCAAGGGCTTTTGCGTGGTCGCGGCGTTGTCGAGATAGACCAGCGGCTTACCATGCACCTGACGGCTGAGGATGGGAAAGTCTTCCCGTATCTTGTTGATGTCGTACATCGTTTTTATCATTTATCATTTGTCATTTATCATTTACCGAAGCGTACAGTTTTTGCCACAGCGGGTCATCGGGTAGGGGAGCCTCGAGTGATATCTCCTCTCCTGAGACAGGATGGACAAACTGCACACGTCGTGAGAGCAGCGAGATGCTGCCGTCAGGATTGGATCGCGGTGCCCCATATTTCAGATCGCCGCGGATGGGCATACCTGCGGCGGCCAGCTGACAGCGAATCTGGTGATGGCGACCCGTGAGCAGCTCTACCTCCAACAGCTGATAGCGCTCGCCGCGTGCCAACACACGATAGCGCAGCTGCGCCTTCTTCGCATTGGGCACCTCGTGGTCGTAGGCGTAGGATTTATTCTGCTGCTCGTTGCGGGTGAGCCAGTGAGTGAGGAGAACGGGGTGAGAGGTGAGAGGATGCAGGGACTATTGCCCAATACGTTTTGTGCACCTCGCCCTGAGCGAACATCTTGTTCAGACGGGTCAGCGCCTTCGATGTGCGGGCGAAGACCACGAGGCCGCTGACAGGCCGGTCAAGACGATGCACGACGCCGAGGAAGACGTTGCCAGGCTTCTGGTATTTCTCCTTCAGGTAGGCCTTCACCGTCTCCGACAGCGGCTCGTCGCCCGTCTTGTCTCCCTGCACTATCTCGCCGCTGCGTTTCGACACGACGATGATGTGGTTGTCCTCGTAGATTACTTGCACTTTCTGCTGCTACTCCTTTCTGATGCGTTCGTTTCCTCAAACTCTCTTTCAAACATCGCTGCAAAATTAGGAAGAATTTCCGAACTGCCCAAATATTTGCACGAAAAACCAAGAATGTTTATCTTTTCTGCGGAGCCTCTTTTTTCCGCTGCGGAGCCTCCAAAATTTCGTGCGGAGCCTCCTTTTTTTGCTGCGGAGGCTCTTTACGCTTAAATTTTCTCGAGAATTCAATGCAAAGTGAAAGCTTTAGAATCTTGACAGGATGCCCGTCTCGCTGTCTTTGTGATTCATGGTGCGCTGGATGTCGCGATACTTGCGGCCACGGTCGAGGCGATAGGACAGCTTGAGGGTCAGCATGTTGCCATAGTCGCGACAATGCTGGGAGATTTCTTTCTGCACATATCGGCTTACGATCTCCGTCTTGTATGTCAGCGGATGCTGACTGAACGGATGCTGGGCATAGAGGGAAATGCTGAAGGCATCGCTCATACGATAGTTGCAGGTGAAATACCATGCTGGTGCCTGATGGCCACGATGCTCGCCCTCCATGAAGTTCCAACCATTATCGGCGTAGGCTCCAAGCGTCCAGCGACCCAGATAGGCTTGCAGCGAACAGCCTCCATTGAAGGAGGTGTAGGTGTGGGTATAGTCCATACCAAAATTAAAGAAGCGGTAGATACCACCATAGACGGTAGCCGTCAGCTTCTCTGGAATGATGTCCCATTGGTTGTAGCTTTCAACATAGAAGAAGTTGCATTTGTTATCGGAATTTGTCTGCGTCTGATAGAAATGCCCGTCCTGGCGGATGAATTTCTCCATATTGCAATGGGGATTCAGACGGTAGTAGCCCTGCAGTTCAGAGGTGAAACGGGGTGTGGAATAAGAGAGTTTCAGTTGATGGGAGACAACACGGTTGGGATGAATATCCGGATTGCCAAGAATGGTCTCCATCGCGTTCTGCTTGATGCTGACGTTGCTGACGAGGGCTATCTGGGAGGTGTGCTGCGAGATCTCGAAGTCGTATTTCACCTTCAGCCTGTTTGTCAAGGGATAGCTGACGGTGAACTTAGGACGGAAAAACCATAAATCCTGCGTGGCACTCGCCTGACGATAGTACCGTCGGCTGGCACCAAGCCCTCCCATATAGCTGAGTTGGCCCAACCGTCCTTTCAATTGTGAGAAGAGATAAAGGCTGGAGGTGTGCATGTCATTAGTGGCATCGACATCGCCTTGATAAATGTTATGACTGTATCGCTGCCCATACTGCAAACCAGCAGAAACGGTAAAGGGCTTCAGCCGGTTTTCATAGACGGCTTCGCTCCAAAGACTATATGTCCTTCCGTCCGTATGATAATGATAGGCAGATCTTTCGTTATCCTCCGTATCGCCAGTCGTCTTGATATACGTTCCCACGACGTTTGCCGTCAACGACTGATGGCCGTGAAACCCCTGATGATAGTAGAGGTCGAGCGAAGGGGAACTGCTGCGGGAAGAGGAGTGCTCGTCGTACGGAACGCCATCAAGGGCCATCTCTGCATCTTTCCGCTGAGGATGGATATCGCGACTGCCCGACAGCTTGGCCTGAAACACATAGCTTGAGTCGCTTAGGCTATAGGTAAGCTGGGCATTGTGGCTGAGATTCTTAGTCTGTTTGTTC
>JAGAAJ010000109.1 GCA_017615355.1 Prevotella sp. | reverse complement strand
CGGTGTTGCATACATACCCGAAGCCAATAAGTACGCGCTGCTGACACAATACAACGACAATGTGCTGGTGGCAACGTGCAACACACCCACCGGCAACTTCCAGCGCCACAACCAAATTGACATGACCAGTATGATAGGCACGCCAAATACCGGCGACATGACCGTCTTCACCGACCCTGATACGGGTAAGTCGTACCTCTGCTACAGCTACGGAAAGGGACGCAGCAAAATCTATCTGTCGGAAATCGGCGTGTGTGCTGACGGCAAGATTGGTCTGAAGGACTGCCATCAGATATATAAAGGCTCCGGGCGTGAGGGCGACTGCATGTTCAAGTACAATGGTAAGTACTACGTCTGCGCCTCAGACCTCTACGGCTGGAATGCTTCGAACGTCTATTATTTAGAGGCATCGGACATCTATGGACCCTATACGCCCACGAATAATATGCAGGTGATGCCAGGCTCAGCTGATGACTACGGCCACGTCACTCAGACGGGCTTCTTCTACACAGTGCGCGGCACGAAGCAGGAAACGGTCATCTACTGCGGCGACCGCTGGGCAGGATTTGCAGGCAACGGCAATGGTTACAACCAGTGGTGTCCTATCTCGTTTGTCGACAACAAGCCTTATTTCAACTCCCTGAGTCAGTGGCATCTCAATGCCGAGACTGGTGAGTGGTATGTGGGCAAGGATAATAACTACGTGAAGAACTTCAGCTTCGATGCCGACCGCGTGAACATACCCAGTGCCAACAAACCATCACAGGCATATCTGCGCGGATGGACAACAGAGGTGAAGAAAGGCAATAAGGTGGCCATCGGTGACGAGAACTCGCCTGTGCTCAATGCCACGAACTCCAGCAGTGACCGCGCCACGGTGATGGGCAACCATTGCCTGAACATCTCGGACAAGGTGGACTTCCAGCGCAAGGTTTATCAGAGGATTTCCTCAACCACCCACGTGCAGTTGCCTGACGGCAAGTACACGCTGAAGGCATACGCCAAGGCGGGCAGCGCCTTCAACGAACTCTATATGTACGCAACGAGCGGTGGCGAGACTTTCAAGACCGATATGACCATTGCAGACGGCCAGTGGCATCTCTATACCATCAGTGACGTAGCCGTAGCTGGCAGTATGGTTGAGGTGGGCTTCTATGCCGACGGCCCTGCCGACGCCTGGTGTCACATTGATGACGTGACCCTGGTGATGGATACTGTCGATGATGTAAACGACGATAGCCCCATTGTCTTGAAGACCTGTCCGGAATCGGAAAACGTGTCGTATATGGACGGTTCGATGACCTTCTACTTCAATCAGAATATTAAGTACGCAGGGGGTATCGGCATTAATGGAAAAAGCTTTGAGCGTATCACCAACATTACCACCTCTGGTCCGGCGCTTACTGTCACCTACGAAGGTCTCGATGTCAATACGGACTATACAATTACGTTCCCCGCCGGCTCTGTGACCAGCATGAATGGCGACAAACAGTTAGAGGAAGCCGCCACGTTCAATTTCTCCACCTGCGGTTTCGGGTCGCTCGACGACATTAGGGATGCCCATAAGGGCCGTGCGGCTCCATTGCCCATCAACTTCAAGCCTTTTGATGTCATCAGCCTGTTGGAGCGTGAAAACGGCACCACTCAAGAGGGCAGCAACGAGCATCCCCACTGGGTACAGGTGTCGGGCGAAAAGACTGCCGACAAAGCCGTATTCACCAAAACTTCCGACAAGATTATGACCTTCTACCAGACCCCCTCGCCTGCCATGCGTGTGAAAGCTGACTATAGCGGTAGCGGCTACGTGGAGTTCAAGATTCAGGAGACACGTAATGCCGATGTTACGCCAGGCTGGCGCACCATCCGCGTGCTACGCGCCGAGGATTTCCCCTTCGACGGTGTCATCCCTCTCAACAGCGAGTCGCGTTTCATCAAGCTCACGGCCCCAGCTCTCTCAGGCAGCGTCACCGTTAGCGAATTCCGTGTGGCTGATGCCAATGGCCAGGGGTTGGGCAATGATATCAACTATATCGCAGGAATCACATCCAGCAACGTCCAACAAACTGAGTACTTCACGCTCTCCGGTAAGCGTATCGCCGCTCCCTCACAGGGCATATTCTTAATGCGTTTAGTGATGAGTGACGGAACGCTTGTCAACAAGAAAGTCATTCAAAGATAATAGAACCATGATGAAAAGAACAACTTTGATGCTGGCACTCATGGCTGGCAGCATTCTAAACACAGTGGCACAGCCGCTACGAACCAGAGTAATTGACGATGGAGGCACAGGCATGTTCAAGGCCATTGCCGTGAAAGAGGAGACGATGGAGGACTTCGTTATCTATCGCCCTAAGGATATGCTGTATGCCCATGCACGCTGCGGTGCTCTGCCCGTGCTGCTGTTTGGCAACGGAGGCTGCTCAGACACAAGCGTCGGCTACGAACGGATGCTTTCCGAAGTAGCATCGCACGGCTATATCGTGGTGGCCATTGGCGAGATGCGCGACAGCCTCAACGAGCGCCCCATAGGACAGACGGAGTCGCTGGAACTGATGCGCGGTCTGGATCTGATTATGCAGAAGAACCGCACGAAGGGTACAGAATACTATAATATGGTGGACTCAGCTAAGATTGCCGCTGCAGGCCATTCGTGCGGTGGGGCGCAGGTGCTGTACAATGCTGGCGACCCACGACTGAAGACGTATCTCATCCTCAATGCCGGCATGGGTGATATGGAGATGGCAGGTGCCAGTCGTGGCTCGCTGCCCCGTCTGCATGCACCTATATTATATATTGTGGGCGGCCCGAGCGACGTAGCCTACGAGAATGCACAGAAAGACTATGCCCGAATCAGCCATGTGCCCGTCTGTCTGGCCAACCACTCGGCATCGGGTCACGGAGGCACATATTACGACAAGTACGGTGGCGACTACGGACGGCTGGTGCTCGACTGGCTCGACTGGCACCTGAAAGACCGTCAAGACAACGCCAAGATATTCCTCGCAGAAAAGCCGACGGGCTATGACGGCTGGGAATTGAAGAATAAGAACTTCATTGACTTCAAGAACGTCAGTAGCCTGTGGATTGAGAATGGCGACCGCCAGATCTATGGTGTGCTGAACCGTCCCATTGGCAAAGAGGGCCGCATGCCCATCGCCATCGTCAGCCACGGCTTCAACGGCACCCACCACTTTGCACAGGACTATTTCGCTCCGCTGGCTGAACTGGGGTGGATGACCTACGCCTTTGATTTCCCCTGTGGTTCGGTGAACAGCCGCAGCGACTCGAACACGATGAACATGTCCATCCTTGACGAGCAGAGCGACCTGCGTGCCATCGTCAACTATTTCCGCCGTCAGCCCTACGTCGATCCCGACCGCATCATGCTCATCGGCGAGAGCCAGGGCGGATTGGTATCGGCCCTTGCTGCTGCCCAAATGAACAAGGAGGTGAGCCACCTGGTGCTTATCTATCCCGCCCTCTGTATCGCTAACAACTGGAACTCGCGCTATCCCAAGCTGGAAGACATCCCCGACACCACCCGTCTGTGGAACGTGCCGATGGGGCGCCGCTTCTTCGAGGAACTGCGCACGATGGATGCCTTCCGCACCATGAAGAAGTTCCAGAAGCCAGTTCTCAT
>JAGAAJ010000108.1 GCA_017615355.1 Prevotella sp. | reverse complement strand
TTCAAGTACATGGTGCACAACGACGAGGAGGGCAAGGACTACTGCACGGGCTTCGCCTTCGAGGGCGAGTTCGTGGCGGACTTCCCCTACTGCCTCGACGGCGACGCGTCGGAGGTGACTATCGAGGCGGACATGCCCTGCCTGGTGCGCATCATCAGCGGCGCGGAGCTGCAACGCCTCTTCGACACTGACCCGTCGATGGCGAAGATGGACGTGAAGATACTGAAGAACCTGTTCAAGATGGTCTACCAACGCGACCTCGACCACTACCGCTACACTGCTCGTGGCCGCTACCGTCGGCTGCTCGAACGCTGCCCGCAGGTGGTGCAGATGCTCTCGCTGAAGGACATCGCCTCGTTCCTCAACATCACCCCGCAAATGCTTTCCAAATTCCGCAGAGAGATTACCTTCGGACAAAAATAAGCCCAGCTACACGTTTTTAGCTCAAAATACGCTCAACTGAGCCAAAAATTACCCATCATTTCTGAAACTTTTTTCAGAGACGCACCCTCGGCGACCTGTTTTCAGGCTTCGCCGAGTAGTTTTTTACGCCTTATTTTGTTACTTTGCAATCGCAAATGCAAACAAAATGCAAAATAACAACTCACGAGAGTTCGTAATTATCTAGGTATTTTTGCAAACAAAACAAATGGAAATGAAACATATACTATTGTTGATGGCCTCATGCATTGTGCTTGGATGTAGCACAGGCAGCAACGGCGGCAAGCACTACATCCTCGATGGCGTATGGACGCTACGGCAGATGGATCATCCAGAGGGACATAGTCGGACGTTTGCAGATACTGAGGAAACGCTTCTCCGGCTGTACGAGGGTGACAGCGTCTTTCACCAATGCTGGATGACCAGGACAGAGACGGGGCTGACAATCAGACCCATTGAGGATGTCCGTGTGAATATGGTAGACAAAGGGCATGGCGAGTATATCTATATTGAAGACAACGACCCACACCCGTTGATGGTGAAAGACGACTCCACAATCGTTATCCAGCAAGAAGGCATCCTATATATTTGGCACTTTTCCAATGAAATTGCTAATGAATGGAGCGAAGAAATCAAGGAGATTGTGGCCGCAGAATTACAAAAGAGTCAAGGGGAACGACAGAGTTTTATGCTTTCGCGCAAGGAGCGTCATCAGGCAAATGTGATACACTGGTTCATCATCTCGACCATCAGTATCGTTGTCTTATTATTGCTGATAGCTCGTATCGCCATCGACTACCGTAAGGAAAAACGCAGGTTGCAACTGCAACTGCAGCAGATTCAGGAAGTACAGCAGGAGCGTCCTCAAGTCGTCAAGCAAGCCATTGAGTCTGTTGAGACGGCTTATTTCGCTTCAGACGAATATCAGACCCTGCAACGTCGCATCGCCACAGGGGAGATACTGAAAGATGATGACTGGAATAGTATTGAGAGCCAGATTAAGAAGATATATCCTGGCTTTACAACTCAGCTACAGAGCCTCTACCCCATGTCCGAGCTGGAGTACCATGTCTGTCTGCTCCTCAAGCTGCGCATCACCCCGACGGACATGGCTGTTGTACTGGCACGCGATGCAAGCACCATCAGCACTGTACGCAGCCGCCTCTACAAAAAAGTCTTTGGCCACAAGGGCGGTGCACGAGAATGGGACGAATTCATCCTTTCCATCGGCGCTTAGACGGCTTGCAAACATTTTGCAAACACTTTGCAAAGTGAATGCAAAATCAAAAGCTTGGCAGAATGGCGGAAAGCGCATACTTTTGCAAGCGAAAAATTCACTCAATGTTTAACCAATTAAAAAAACGTAAAACCTATGAAAAAAGCAATGTTAGTATTGGCAATGGCACTCATGGGTGCCATGCAGGTAAGCGCACAGAATGTGAAGGTGGACGACAAGGAGCTCATCGGCACATGGCTGATGGAGTCCATGCAATGGGAAGGTGAGAAGAAAACCGTCTGCGGCAAGGAGAGCGGCTATAGCCAGTTCAAATTCTATGGTGCTGACGGAGAATACGCCTGTGCAGAGCTTGCCCTGACGCGAGATGGCAAGGTAGTGGTAATGCCCCATGAATATGGAACTTACACGTTCAAGGACGGCTGGTATTCGGAAATGGGACGTGAGGCCATCAAAGATGCCATCGTATGGGTCGACAAGACTACGACGAAAGGAACATGGATGAAACGCCACGACATCTGGAAGAAAGTGACCATGCCCGACACGGTCGTGAAGTACATCGTTGACTGCTGCAAGACCAAGAACACACCCGACAATATTCAGCAGCAGATAAAGAGCATATTCTTCAAATAGGCAGTAATAAGCATTAGGTTTTTTATATAGTTAATTGTTTTATATAGTTTAACCCGGGTGATTCTGGAGGCCGCAGTGATGCTCCCTCCAGAATTTACCCGTAACATAAAGTCAACAATGAAAAAGTATTATGTTACAATGGTGACCCTCGCACTAACGGTGTCGGTACTGGCGCAAGAAGACCTAATTTTGGCGCAAAACGACTAAACGACTAAACGACTAATCGGCGAATTCGCACCCTATAGACAAAAATGAAGAAACGCCCACCTTCACAGGCGAGCGTTTCCACGAGACTTAACGTTACCCAAAAATGAAAAGCAATCCTAGATCGGGCCGTAGCCCATGCAGCTGGTGGTGGTCAGGGCGGTGATGGCGGCGGTCAGGATAGCGACAATCACCTCAACGGCCTTGCGCTTGATCACCTGCCATGCCTTTTCCTTAATTTTGTCGAAGATATTCATAGTAGTTTAGTTTTTTTGTTCGAGATACGAGGTACGGGGGTCAGCCTCTTGCGAGGCTGTGGGTACGAGAAATGACTTTTCCCTTCAAGGAGCGTTGAGGCTTGAGGTATTCTCGCACCTCGTACCTCGCACCCCCGTACCCCCGAAAATTACGGATTCACCACAGGCTCGTCGCCCCAGCCGCTGGAGCCGCCGCTGTTGCCGCTGCCACCGACAAGGTATACACCCTTGGTGTTGGAGAGCTCGACCTCGCCGTTCTTGATGCGCTGAGCCATCGAGGTATAGCCCAGCACGGCGTCCTGAGTCATGCGTGCCTGCGTGGCAGCACCGGTGGTGCGGCAGTGCATGCGCACGGCCTTCACGTTGCCGTTGGCGGTGTCGTAGGTGCCGTCGGCGGCACGGGTGGCACGTCCTGCGCTGAAGTGCTCCGCGTCGTTGGCAGGCAGGGTGGTGACGGCGGGCGTGAAGATGCACAGGTCGTCAATCTTCACGGGGATGCCGTCCAGCACCAGGTGGCGGATGCAGTCGGCCACCTTGGCCAGCACGCCCAGGATGACGTCGTAGGTGTAGGTCGAGCCGTGGCTCTGGATGTGCTTGGCCAGGGCCTTGATGTCGATGGGGTCAACGTTGTTGGCGCGGGCATACACCTTGCCGTAGTTCTTGTGACCCTGGATCTTGTTCTTGTAAAAATCAAGCTGAATCATGGTTGTAAGAAATTTTAGTTAAACATAGGGTTGATTGTTGCAACGTTGCGAATCCCGATTACGACTGCCGGCTTTGTTCGTTTTCGTCTTCGTTTTCGTTGACAATGCAAAGGTACGAAGAATACCAGTCGATGCAATAGCGCTTTGCGATATCTTAACATTCCTTAACGCTCCTAATGAGGCTCTTTAGCGAGCTAAAGGACTCACTTAGCAAAATAAAGAAGCTCCTCAGCAAAATAAAGTGGCCGTTTATTTTGCTCATCTCACTTAATTTATTATCTTTGCAGCGTGTTAACACTTTAATACGTATTGATTATGTGCACAGTAACATTAGAGTATAACCAGAACAGCGCGCTGGCACGTCGCAAGCTTGCCGCACTGCTGGCCACGGGGCTTTTCATCCAAAGGGATGTGAAGTCTGAAACGCCAACGCCCGAGGAAGTGGAGGCCCACCGCCAGTTGAGGGATGCCGCCCTTGACCATTCCCGCAAGAGTATGTCACCCATTATAGCCCGCTATCTATGAAATATCATCAGCGCGACATCGTCGAGGTCAGTTTCCTCTTCCCCGATGGTACGTTCAAGCCCCATCCCGCCATCATCGTCTCGAACGACCAGTTGCAAGAGGACGAGGACGGCATGTTCTACCTTGTACTTATCACCTCAAACGACTGGCTCAATCCACAATATTCCTATCCGCTGACCGACGAAATGGTTGTGGGCTTCACGTTCTCGAAGCCAAGCCTTGTCAAGTGCCAGATTATTACGGGTAACATTGAGCGCGACGTACAGCGTCGTCTCGGTAGCATCAAGGAAAGATACTTCAACGAGAT
>JAGAAJ010000107.1 GCA_017615355.1 Prevotella sp. | reverse complement strand
TGTCTGAATCTGATTCAGGACAACCTATCCTTGAATGTATCAAGCAAAAAAGAAAAACACAGAAAAGCCCGTCTCATCAATATCATAATTGACGGTTCGTTTCTTCTACCCAATGACTGCCACAAGAATGGCAGACATCGCTTCTTGTACTACTTCATTCTGTCTATGTAAGTCTTTCAAAGATCTCTTCACTTTGCGCGGACAAGGTAGCGGCCCCTCGGCAAAAGGGGCGTTCCCTCGTTTAGCGGATGCAAAGGTAAGAACTTTTTTGGCACCCACCAAATAATTTCGCAACTTTTTTTCATAACAATGCAAAAAAAAATTGGGGCGATGACTCGCATCAATAGAAACGATGCTTACACATTATTATATAAATGCGCGCGAAAGCCATGAACTTTGCCGACTTTGAAATGGAAAAGTTTTTTGCGAAAAAGGAGTGCCGTTTCACAAATAATTTGTACTTTTGCAGCACAAAAGAAGAAATGAGACTGTTGCAACGATATCTGACTACCTTTGGGCGCTATCTGATGCTGATGGGCCGCACGTTCAGCATGCCTGAACGTTTCCGCATGTTCTGGAAACAGTATGTGAAGGACATGGCGCAGCTGGGCATCAACTCGATAGGCATCGTGCTGCTTATCTCTTTTTTCATCGGTGCCGTCATCTGCATCCAGATGAAAGTGAATATCGAAAGTCCCTGGATGCCACGCTGGGTGGCCGGCTACACTACACGTGAAATCATGCTGCTGGAGTTCTCGAGCAGTATCATGTGCCTCATCCTAGCAGGCAAGGTGGGATCAAACATCGCTTCGGAGCTGGGCACAATGCGTGTGACACAGCAGATTGACGCCCTCGACATCATGGGCGTAAACTCCGCATGCTATCTCATCCTGCCAAAGATTCTAGGAATGTTGACGATCATGCCTATCCTCGTGATCTTCTCCAGCACGATGGGTATTATTGGTGCCTATGGCACGGCCTATATCGGACACATCATCACGCCCGATGACTTGACGATGGGCATACAGCACGCCTTCGTGCCTTGGTTCCTGTGGATGTCGATTATCAAGAGCCAGTTCTTCGCCTTCATCATCAGCTCTGTGCCTGCATTCTACGGATACACCGTGGAGGGCGGCAGTATCAATGTGGGCAAGGCGTCGACCAATGCCGTTGTGGCGTCGAGTATGCTGATCCTGTTCAGCGATATCTTCCTCACGCAACTGTTGTCGTAGGAAATCGAAAAGTCAAAAGGATAAAAGTTAAAAGTGAAGAACATGGATGCCGAGATTCATTCCTGTGCGGAGCTGATGGACTTCATTCAGCGCGTGGGTTTCCTGCCCCTGCTCGACAGCGGCATCTATGGCTACTCTGCCGAAGACATCGTGGATGATGACTGCCGCTATGTGGTGTATAGCGACGGTGGCTGGGACTGGCCGTTATGGAAATGGAAAGGCCCTATTGTGAGTGAAGGCAACTGCGTCTATGGAAAGTTCTTCGCAGGCAAGGCCGGATTCATCAGCCGCGAGTGGTGGCCCGACTTCTGCAACTATCGCCGCAGTCGCCATCCTGCACCTGCTGAAGGCTCTATCGAAGAAGCCATCCTACTGACTTTAGAGGAACAGGGCAGCCTTATCACTCGAGAATTGCGTGCTGCCTGCGGTTTCACAGGGCCGAAGATGCGCAGCCGATTCGACGCTTACGTCACCCGTCTACAGATGGCTTGCCGCATCGTCACGGAAGATTTCGTCTACCCTCTCGACAAGCATAACCACGAATACGGCTGGGGATGGTCGCTGCTCACCACACCTGAACGACTCATGGGCCGGCAGGCATGTCTTTGTGAGCGCACGCCGCAGGAATCCTTTGCACGCATCCTGCAACACTTCAAAGAGCTGCTTCCCGGCAGTACCGAGAAACAGCTCCTAAAACTTATTGGTTAACTCCGTGGACAAACGACAACGCCAACGGGAACGATTACTTCTTAATCTTGTAGACACGGAAGGACATAGCAGGCAGCTCATCATTGAGCATGGCGCCCTTTCTGTCAGCAGTAGTACTCACAGTACCGGCCTTCGGTGTGATGCGCTCTGGCTGATCCAGCGTATTCTCGTCATCGTATGAGCCGTTGTGGCTCAGCGTCAGAGTCTCTGCTACAGGCTGACCATTGATGCCAAGCAGGTTGAGCTGGACACTTTGCGGCTGGCGCGAAGTGTTTGCCACCTTCACGATTACCTCACCCGTGTTCTGATCATAGACCGATGAGGCGAAGAGGCCATCCTGACCAGCCTGTCCTGCTACTGGTTTCTTGTCCATCGTCAGCTGCAGCACATTGGTACCCTTGTTGCTGGCATAGAGCTGCTGCACATAATAACTTACTGACTTGAACATGCGCAGGTTGTCGTACCAAATGAGGTCAGGGCGCCACTGCCAACCCTCGATGTGTGCAAAGAGAGGGGCGTAGGCCGTCATATAGACCACATCGGCATTGCGTTCGAAGTCGGTCATCAACGCTGCCTCAAGGATGCTGGCCTCGAAGTGGTTCCATTTCTTTCCCTTTCCGTGACAGGCATACTCGCCAGCAAACACCTTCGGGCCCTTGCGGTCATAGCTCTCATAGCGCAGGCCATGACTGAGGAACCAGTCCTCGTTGCGGTAGAAATGCTCATCCACGAGGTCGGCCTTCATGCTCTTCATCGCCTTCCAACCCTTGTCGAACATCTCACCCTCAGAGTCAGGACCGCTGGTGCCCACAATCTTGATGTCAGGATATTTCTGGCGGATGGCTTTCACAAAGGGCTCCAGACGCTTGTAGTACATATTGTCCCATTGCTCATTGCCTACGGCGATAAACTTCAGGTTGAAGGGAGCGGTGTGTCCCATTTCAGCACGAATCTTGCCCCACTGAGACGTAGTGGGACCGTTAGCGAACTCAATGAGGTCGAGGCAGTCCTGGATATAGGGCTGCAGCTGGTCAACGGGTACATGGGCACTCTCGTTGTTCCAGTTCTGGTACTGACAAGCCATACCGACATTGAGCACGGGAAGCGGCTCGGCACCAATATCCTCAGCCAGCTGGAAGAACTCGAAGAAGCCCAGGCCGTAGCTCTGGAAATAGTCGGGATAGAAGCGGTGTGCGAAGGTGTACTCCCAACGGTTCTCATTCAGCGGGCGATTCTCGACAGGGCCGATAGTGTTCTTCCACTGGTAGCGTGTGGCGAGGTCGACACCCTCGACGATGCATCCGCCAGGGAAGCGCAGCAGGCCGGGTTTTGCATCGGCCAGAGCCTGTGCCAAATCACGACGCAGACCGTTCTCGCGATTCTTAAATGTATTGACGGGGAAGAGACTGACATGCTCAAGATCGACAGTCTGCGTGCCACTGAGGTAAATACGCAGCTGAGCCTTGTCTATGGTCTTGCGCGACTTCATCACCACCTCGTACTTTTTCCAGTCCTTCGAAGTGATGTCGATCTTAGCCTCGGTGAACTGCTGGTGCTCGTCCATCGAAGCGCGGTCAATAAACTGCACGATAATCTTGCCCTGCCCCTGGGGTGCCTTGGCCCACACGCTGAAGCGATAGTCCTCGCCCTGCTTCAGGCCAATACCAAAGAAGCCATTGTTAGACAAGCCCGTACGACGATCATTGTGACCAGGGTTGCGCAGCTCGATGTAGTGTGGACAGCGCTCGAAGGGGCCGTCGTCCTTTACCTCGAAAGTGCCGAAGGCTTCCCAGCCCATGAGGTGATCAGGGAACTCGAAGGAGCGGTTCTTCACCAGCTCTCCATAGAGGCCTCCATCGGCAGCGTAGTTGATGTCTTCAAAGAAAAGTCCGTACATGGTGGGCTGCACGGGAGCTCCCGGTTTCTGTGTCTGCACGTCCATCACATGCTGTGCCTGAACCGTGAGGGCGCCTGTCAGTGTGAGGGCGCTACAAAGGGTCTTCAGTCTCATGTTTTTTGTAGATATTAAGTATTGTTAGATAGTCGACATGCAAAATTAGTTAAAAAAACGCGTCCGAGCAAGAGAATTCAAAATAAAATCCTTACTTTTGTAACTCTTTAACGAAGATAGCTAAAAAAATCACATCCGACATGAAGAAAATCCTAATAGCAGAAGACAACGACAGCAACTTCATCCTAATGACCTATGTGGTGAAGGGCAAATACGAGTATGAACGTGCGCGCGACGGCAAGGAAGCTGTAGAAATGGTGAACGCCGGAAGTTTCGATTTAGTACTGATGGACCTGAAGATGCCAGTAATGGACGGTTTTGAGGCCACGAAGGTAATCAAGTCGAAGCTCCCCTCATTGCCTGTCATTGCGTTGACGGCGAATGTCTTTGATATAGACCGCCAAAATGCTGAGGCTGCAGGATGTGATGATTTCGTTGCCAAGCCTATTAATCGAGAGAAATTCTTAGCTACTATTGAGCGTTACATAAAAAAAGAGGAATGAGCCGCAGCTCGTTCCTCTTCTCTTTTTGAATAAGTCTGAGTCTACTTCACTTGCACCACCAGGTACTTGCTGGTGCTCCAGAACTGCTGATAGTCGGAAATCTGAAGTGTGTAGAAGCCTGCGTCATCCCTGATGAGCTGGTAGCTGCCAGCAGGATGTGAGGTAAGGATGTCAACACCTTTCGAATTGAGGTTGATCTGTGTCACCTGACGTATATCGATAGCAGTAAAGTAACTGGCATCGAATTCTCCTTGCAACACGCGTCCGCTCTTCAGGATATTGTGATCCTTCAGGGCCCGCTTCGTGCCCACGCAATACCAAGCGCTATTCAGCTGCTGATCCTGCTGACTGATGGTCTGTCCCTGATTCTCGTTCTGCTGTTGCATATTGGTCAGATTCTCATTGAGATCAGCCACCTGTGCGTCAAGCTCGTCGATGCGGATATTCTTCGCCTGCAACTCATTGCGAAGCTGATTGATCTCAGCATTCTTCTCATTCATCTGCGCCGTCAGGTTTTCGATGGTGCGCTTCAGCTGTTCGCTGGCACGTCCGCTCTCACGCAGCTGATTACGGAGTTTCTCGATGAGCTCAGCATTCTGTGCCAAGGTCTCCTGAATGTACTTCATGTCCTCGCGGATGCGCTCTCTGGCATTGTCGCCCTCGCTTCTGCGGTCAATGGAGAGTCGGCCCTGCGCCTCGTTGATTTCGCGGAAGCCCTCCTGTATCTCATTGAGAGTGGAGAGAAGCTCATCCTGCTCATTGCGCAACTGCTCGTTCTCGCGCAGCAGTATCTCAATAGAGTCGTTGTCCTCATCGGCGGAGCTACTGCTGCCGCCTTTCTTGTCACCACAGCCGCACATCACGGCGGCCAGCAGTGCAGCAAATAACATTTTCTTCATATTCAGAAAGAATTAAAAATCGGCTGCAAAGGTAAGCAATCTTGTTGATACGCGCAAGAATTTTACTTTTTTTTTACTGCCTCAAAAATGACAATTTCATTGTGAGGGGCTTACCATCGTATGTAACGAGAGTGCCCAGCGGATTGTCGAGATCAAGAGGCTGCGGATTGTCCTTGGTGACGAGAACGATATTGAAGCGACGTGTCTTCAGCATACCAGGGAACTGACCCTTGCGCTGCGAGAATGAGACGCTCTTCGCTACATCGTCATACCTGATGTCGATGGTAGCATACTTGCCTTTCTCGTAGTTGTAGTTTGTACCCTCGTCCTCATAGAGCTGGAATGCTCCGTCCTTACCACTATAAATATATAGGTTAATCAGCTCGGCAGGTTTCTCGTCACTCCACTCCATCTCAGGGCCGAACGGAATAATACTACCCTCACGCACGTAAACAGGAATCTGCTCATAAGGTGCATCGACCACCAGCGTCTGTCCACCCTTAGTGTATTCGCCTGTATAGAGGTTGTACCACCCACAGTCAGGGAAGTAGACGCTACGATTACGAGCCTTATAGTAGCCAACAGGACATGCCATCAGGGCAGGACCGAGCATCCACTGGTTGCCGATGTTCTCTACGTTCTTGTCACCATTAAAGTCCATGACTAGTGCACGCATCAGCGTGTAGTCGTTGAAATGTGCCCATCCTGCCAGCGAATAGAGGTAGGGCATCAGGTGGTAGCGCAGCTTGTCGTAATAGACAAAGGACTTATAGGCGGGATGGCTGTCAGGTGCGATATTCCAAATCTCGCGAAGGGGCCACTGGCCATGACTGCGGAAGAGAGGGATGAAGGCACCGAACTGGTTCCAGCGTGTCTGCAGTTCTCGCCACTCCTTCAGGTCTTCATTCTCCTGACCAGTCTTGTCATAGAGCTGTTGGGCTGCCACATAGCGGTTCTCCACACAAAAGCCACCCTGATCCATACCCCAGAAAGGAATACCAGACATAGAGTAGTTCAATCCTGCCGTCATCTGTGCACGCATATCCTCCCAACGGGTGCCGATGTCGCCACTCCACGTAGCTGTCGAGTAGCGTTGCTCACCAGCAAAGCCGCTACGGGTCAAGAGGAACACGCGAGGCTCGTCCTTCTTACCCTTCCACACAGAGCGCTGACCGTTGTAGATAGCGTCGGCGTTGACCGTCGAATAGGCATTGAAGTATTCAGTAGAAGTACCAAGGGCCGTAGGACCGCAAAGTGCCTTTCGATACCACATCGGCGTGCAGTCGCGAACGTTCGGCTCAGAGGCATCCATCCACCATGCGTCAATGCCATGATTATATTTTGTATAGAGATTCTCGTCCATCTGGCGCCAGAACACCTTGCGAGCCTTAGCATCGTAGGCATCGTAGAACGAGCCGCGATAGCCCAGCCAGTCATGGATATCGTCGCGGATGGCCTGACGATACATCGCGCCCATGTTGTCGAGTTCCTTGTAGTTGTCGACGGTGTCATAGAATTTCGGCCAGACACTGATCATGAAACGTCCATGCATCTGGTGTACTGAGTCGAGCATGGCCTGCGGATTAGGATAGCGCGAGGCCTCAAAGGTATGATCTCCCCATGAGTCGAGCTTCCAATAGTTCCAGTCCTGTACGATATTGTCAATGGGGATATGGCGACTGCGGAATTCGCCTAAAGTCTCCTCGATCTCTGCAGATGACTTATAGCGCTCACGGCTCTGCCAGAAGCCCAACACCCATTTCGGATAGAGGCTGGCCTTGCCTGTCAAAGTGCGATAGCCGCTGATGACTTTGTCCATGTTTTCGCCGGCGATGAAATAGTAATCCATATCACGGGCCATCTCACTCCAGATGCTCAGCTGCTCACGCTCCTGCTGGCTACGGGGAGCTGCCACACGCAGACCGCAGTAGCTCTCGCCACCATCGGGCTGCCATTCGATGCGCAGCTGACTTTTCTCGCCTTTCTTTAGTTTGGCTGTGAACTTATAGGCATTGGGATTCCACGCCGTACGCCAACGCTCAGGCACCACTTCCTCACCACCAACATACACCTTGATGTAGCCTGCGTAATAAAGAATAAACTGGTATTCCTCCTCCTTGCCAGCACATTTGCCACAACATTCTGGCTCAAGGAATCCCTCGTAAACTACGTTGGCCCCTTGCAGGTTGAAGCCTTGCGGCAGATTCTTCAGGCCACCGTTGTCTGTGGCACAGGCGATTTTGCTGGCAGCAGGATAGGCATACTCATAGTAGATGCTGTCCTCATCACGCACCAGACACTGCCCACTTTTATCGATGTATGTACCAGTGAGGTGCCCCTCCCTACCCTGCTTGTCGTAAAGCTTAAAGGCACGATTCAACTGCAGATATTCATCTGGTTTGCCAAAGCGACAATAGCTGTAGCTGTCCCACAACAGACCATAGCCCTTATTCGACAGGACGAAGGGAATACTGACCTTGGTGTTATACTGGAAGAGGTCTTCGTTCTTGCCCTTCATATTGAACTCCTCACTCTGATGCTGTCCCAGACCGTAGAACGCCTCATCGTCAGGACTATCAAACTTCATCTGCCACTGCAGACCGTGCAGCATCTCGTCTGCGAGTGCCGTCCCACCCTTTTCGCCCAGCTCACGCTCAGGCACGGTGAAGTCCCAGAACTGCTTGCCGTCCTTGGCCTCCTTCAGCAACAGCTTTCCATTGCCGTCATAGAACGTCACCTCGCCAGTAGCCTTCGAGACCACAGCCTTCACATTCTCAGCCTTTACAATGACTGTCTCCCCATCTTCATTCACAATGTAGGAGTTTCTGGCAGGTGCCGTCTGCGGCACAATCATCAGGCTCTGAGGCTTCACGGGCAGTTCATCTTTCGAGGTGGCTCGCACGCGGATGATGTGGTCGTTCATCACTTCCAGGCGTATCACCTTAGCCTGGCCACCGTCAGGACGAATCGTTACCGTATTGCCATTGGTCAGCACGTCGGCAGCTTGTGTTGTCACGGCGCATAAGAAAAGAAATGCTGCCGTCAAAGAATGATTCATTCTCATAATTAGTTTATTTTCGTTTTTGTTATTTCGATTTGACGATCATCTGGTGAGCGAGAACTTCATCGACACACCGAAATCCTGCGTCGTGGTGGGATAGCTCGATGAGGAGAGCAGCGGCGTATTCGTCTGGCGGTCATAATAGGCCGTGAGGGTAAGGAATCGCGACAGCGTGTAGTCAGCAGCGAAGGATATCTTCAAGGCCGAGTTGCCGCTGGATGCTGAGCTGACGCCTGTGGCGATATCTCGTGTGATAGCAGCCTGCTTACGGAACGAGATATCGAGGCGCATATTCAGGTCATGATTCACACCACCCTTGTTGTTCGACTGCGATTTCGTATTCGATTTATTGTCATCCTCCTTGTCATTACCCTTCTTGTTGCCTTTCACCTTACGGTGGCTGGTGCCAGAGCCAAAGAGATTGAAGTTCGTAATCTTATAGGCTGTGCCAACCACCCAGTCCTTCGAGAGCGACTCGTTCAGCTGCACGCTGGTCATCGACAGGTTGAGCACGCGAGTGGTCTTATACTCCAGCTTCAACGTCATGTTGTTCTTCAGCGTCACGTCCATGCCCAGCAGCGGCGAGAAAGCCTCGTTGATGCTGACGGTAGAGATGTTAAAAGGCGAAGATGGCATATAGGAGCCGTCGGCAGCCTGTACATAGCCCAGATCGCCCATATATTCGAGCCACGAGCTGAAGCTGGCATAAGAGCCAACGCTGTAGACACTCTTATAGGAGTGGTTCAGGTTGACACTCTTGAAGGTATTTGCGAAGAAGGGAATCTTCGACAGTCCGCTATAGCGCACCGTCCAGTTGGGCAGCAGGCGTGAGAGGGCTGGGAAGATGTCGAGCGACTTGCCGGCACCAGTAGTATAGGTACTGAGGAAGGCAGGCACGAGCACGTCGGCGCTGTAGGGGTCAACAGAGTTGACGGTAGCGGGCAAAACGCTGCCAGCACTATTCTCGGTGGGATACTGCGCTTGCACACGGTCGCGGAACTCAGGGATAGCGGCACAGAACTTGTCGAAGGTTGGCGAATGATAGCCGTTGTTGGCATCGCCCATACCCTCAAGGGCAGAGCCTAAGGAAATGGTGGTCATCGTAAACGTACCACTCTGCGTCGTTGGCATTCCGGCATACATAAACTGCACACTCTTGGCACGGTTCTGGGTGCGAGTGGCTGAGAGGTCAATCTTCAGGTCGCGGATGGGCTCCACGGTGGCACGCAGCTGGAAGTCCTCCGTCATCTGACTTGACGACGGTGTGGCCACGCTGTCATTGCACAGCAGCCAGCCGCGATCCAAAGCCTTGTCCACGTAATCATCGCCATTGAGACCGAAAGCAAAGTCGAGGCCTGGCGAAAGAATATCGCCCGTGCGCTGTCCGAACATATCGCCGATACCTGGCATAAAGCCTGGCAGCGTCATCGAGCGCTGATTGCGATAGGTGAAGTTCACGGTGCGCAGCATCATCAGCAGGCGTGCCGTTTGCTGTGCGGGTTTATACCACCATTGGTTCTCGAGCGGTTCTTTCGGCGTAACGGAAATCTTGACGGTGATGCCTGCGACATCATTCTTAGGCTGACGCCCTGGACGTAATCCGTCTATCTTTCCCTTTGGTTTTGGACCTAAGTCTGGCACAGCAACGCTGTCGGCATTAGCAACGGCGATGCTATCAGGAGTGGCAACGCCAAGACTATCGACATTCTCCAAAGCAAGATTGGCCTCTGTATTCTGCTCTTCGTCGGCAGGTTTCTTATTATCGCCCTTGATCCACACCTTGATTTTGTTTTCATCCACGACCTTCCATTTCACCTCTATCACCTTGCCGTCCTTATCACGAGCACTCAAAATGATGCGTTTCGTCTTCTTGCCGTGCTGAATCTCAATGACTGAGTCGGGCACCAACGTGATTTCCTTCTGGAAGGAGTTTTTCTTCTTCGACAGCTGCTTCTCATCATTTTCATTGGCCTTCAAGGCATTTTCTCCTTCCTTGCCACCAGGCATGGCTGGAGTTGTTTTCTTAGATTTGTTGGCAGGCTTCGTCTGCTGTTTCTTCGACTGCTCGTTGGCTTTCTTCAGGAAGGGGATATGATTGTAGAGTGTCTCCAGGTTGAAGTTGCCGTTGAAGGTCATGTTGCGGTTATTCTGAATGGTGTTGCCCAACGACGTACCATCATCCAGCTCCGTGCCTCGCAGCCAAGAGTAAGTGGCGTCGTACTTTGCATCGAGCTTTGCCCAGTCGAAGATAGGCAGCTTGTCGAGGGGCAGCTGGTAGCTGGCGTTGAACGACTGCTGATAGTCGAGCGGCGTGCCCCAATGGCTAATACTCTGCCATACAGAATCCTTCCAGGCCTCATAGTGATCAGCATAGAGATCCTTGTTGATGGGTGTATAGGGCTCCTCAATCTCAGCATGGGTGGCACTCTGGAAACTCATGTGCAGATTCTTCGTCAAGTCCCAGCGCAACTGGAAGTCACGATTCCACAAGAACTGCTCAGAGAAGGTAAGCGGCAGGTTGGGGTCTTCCGTATTCTCCAGATCGCGTTCCTGCAGTTCATAGTAGTTACGCGTCATATCCATGTTGAATGAGATGCTCTGCGGCAGATAATTGAAGCCCAGCGCCTTGGGCAGTTGCATCCACTTCGACTTGCTCTTCGATTTTTTGAAAGGCTCCCACGTCTTGTAGACGGGCGAGTAGCTATAGCTGAGCGAGCCACGCCACTGGTCCTCATTCTCATAGACGGTGGTCTCGCCTGAGGTATTACGGTGCGAATGGCTGTAGCTGAACGAGAAGTTCGCAGGGTCGATGGGCAGCGGATGCTTTTTATTCTTAATGTTCACGCGTGCGTTGGAGAGCGAGAAGTTGCGGGTGATATGCTTCGTCACAGCGATGTTCTCTATCGAGTCACGCTCGTGACTGTTGGCAGCACTCTCCAATGCATCATCCAGATCCATATCAGTATCCAGCGGATTGTACTTCGGACTGACGGTTTCCTTCGTATAAGAATAGTAGAGAGGTGCCGACACCTGTGCCTTCTCAGGGAAGAGCTTGCCTAACTCCACATTGGCGGTGATAGAATAGGAAGCCTCAGTATCTGTAGAACGCTGCATGACGGTCTGCTCCAGTCCGCCAAAGCCGTCGGTGATGTAGCGGCCTGTCATGTTGACTGAACCGAGATCGCTCAGCTGGATGTTCATTGCACCGCTGGCAGCCCAGCCGCCCTCATTGTTCGCCTCACGCAGACGCAGCTCGTTCACCCAAATCTCGCCACTCTTCAGGGCAGGGCTGAGATTGCGCACGCCGATAATCATCGTCTTCACCTCTCCCAACGACGGATTACCCACGATGCTGATGCGGTTGTTGGGTTTATCAGGATCATAGTCGCTGTAGAGCTGCGTATAGCTGGCCATTCCCTCTGCACGAGCCTTGTTACGTGCTTTCTTCAAAGCAGTGAAGACGGAAAGATTGATATCGAGCATGTTCTCCTCTGGCCACACCAGAATACGGTCGCCAGGCACATTCCAATGATAGCGACCCTCTGGCGTCAGCTTCAATGGGATGAGATACTCGTAGTAGTTGCTCTTATAGTCAGAACCCAGACGGATGAACACAGCCAACTGATTGTCTTCCAGCTGTGTGCTGTTGGGCACAAGGTAGTTGGCGTGGACGAACATCTGCAGACGCTTGTACTGGCGCAGGTCGAGATTGGTATTCTTATAGACAGCCTTCGACTCGTTCTGCGAGAGGTTCTTTACCGTGAGGCACAGGGCCTGCTCGTTGTCCTCGGTGAGCTGCTGCTGGTTGGGATCGGTGACACGGGTGATACCTGGCGGCAGTACGTAGGCCACAGGCTGACGCTCTGTGTTCTCCTCCACGTTGACGGCACTCATCTCCAGCGTACCAGTCTCAGCGCTGGCGCTGGTTTGCAGGTTCTGCTTATACTGACGCCACTCACCACGCACAAGGTCGAGGGAGCCAAAACGCAACGTGATAGGCTGCTCAAAGCCTGTGAGGAACATTCGCATGAAGCGGATAGAGGTGAAGTCGTTGATGGCGCCCACCTTCTGCTCCCATTCCTGCAAGGGGATGCGATACTGATACCAGCGCACGGTGCAGGTGTCGCCATTGCGCAGTTTGGCATTGTAGTCGCGATGGTCCACGATATACGAGTCGTCGCTCTTCATGCCTCGGTTGTAGGCCTGCAGCTCGTCGTCGTTGATGGGGATGCGATACTGGTAGTAGCGCTCATATTCATTGAGGGTATAGTCCTGGTTGATATCCTCCACATCAGGACCCGTCTTGTAGCTGGAGTCATAGCTCTCCGTCTGGTTGTCGCTCGACGGCGAGTTGCCCTGCGGATTGTTGATGCGGCGATAGCGGTCCATGATGCTCTTCTGCTCACGGTCGAAGTCAGAGCCACGGAAATAGTGGTAGTCGTCGCCTGCAGGATCCTGACGCCAGGCTTGAAGCAGCGAGTCATTCTGTACCACACCGCCAATCTGCGAGAGCCAGTTGGCATAGGCACCATACTGCTGCTCCTCCTCGTCAGTCAGGCCGTTGAGTCCCACATCCTGCTTTTCGCGAGATCCGCTGGTGGTGGCGAAGGCGTAGGTCTGCGTAGCCTGCACAGGAATCTTACCCCATTGTGTCTCCTCGAAACTGGAGGTACCATCGACAGGCATACCACTCTCGTAGAATTTCTTACCGTCGCGAAGCACATCCTCCGACACCTCGCCCAGATTGATGTAGAGCTCGCCTGCGTGCTGGGCAGCAGTACCTTGCGCACGCGTATATATATAAGGATCAAGAAGCCAGAACTCCACATACTCGATATTCGACTGCTCGAAATCGGTGGTCTCCAGTCTTCGCATCATACCACCCCACTTTGCCGACGGATTCTTCAGCGTTCCGTCGCTGTTGTAGTCGAGGGTGAGGTTATACGGGCCACGCTCCTGCGGATAGTAGCTCAGGTTGAGCACAGGCAGCGTCGATGTAGCGCCGTTGTAGCTCGACTGGTCGCGATTGGGATAGAGCTCACGCACATAGACCTCGCGCACATAGTGGTTCGACAGCTGCTCCAGGTCGCCCTTGATATGACCAGGCGTCAGCGACGAGGAGCGACGCGTGAAGAGCGGATCGACGGTGTACCACGACAGCAGGGCGCGGTTATAGCCTGAAGCCACCGTCGTCTTGTCGCTTGACTCAGGGAACATCGTAGGCACGCTGCTCAGCACCCATGCCTTGGGGTCGCTGACATCGAAGAGGTTCTTCGTATTCTCAAAGTCGTCAATATAGGATGCATTGTCCTGCGTACCCTTGGCGTTGCCGGCAATGAGCTGGGCGAACTCGCCTGTGAGGGTGATCTGTGAGGGCTGCGTCAGGCTGAGTAACGGCAACTTGTCAAGCATGTTCGTCAGCCATTGGCTCTCCTGCTTCCAGTTCAGGTTGAGGCCCCACAGCGTGTTGTTCAGCGGCTCCTCGCCCATCGCCACCTTCGTGGTGAGGGCCTGCTCAGAGAGGTGCAACACCGTACCTCCCAAGGAGAAGTTCTTGTTGAAGTCATACTCCCAGTTCACGCCGAACATCGTCTTGCGATGCAGCCAGGCATCGGTGTTCGACTCCAACGATACGTTGACGTTGGTGCCAGCATCGATGATACTCTGATTGAGAATCGTCACCTCACCAGCCGTATAGTCGACGGTATAGTCGGTACCCTCCTGCAAGGTGACGCCACCAGCTGTGACGACAACACTTCCCTGTGGTATGTAGCTGGCGTTGAGCTGGATGACATTGGCCGCCGTACCCTTGAACTGACCGGTCAGGATGAACTTGTCCTTCTCAGCGTTCTGCTTAGCCACCGTCTTCGTAGAGTCGTAGAGCTGGTCGAAGCAGTATTTATCGGCCAGATGGCCCATGCCCTTCTGATCCAAATAGTTGCGCAGATAGTCGCCGAAGGGCTCAGCCGAGGGCAGGAACACGCGGCCATTGGACACGGTGTAGCCCTGCACATAGTCGAACTGTCCGTTGGCGTGCGGCTTCATATTGGCATCCAAGCGGTCCAGTCCCATCACCTTCAGCAGCGTCGTGGCCTTCAGCGCCTCCTCAGGCAGATAGGTGAGGTAGGTGCCTGTGGTGTCGCTCTGGTACTTGATGTCGAGGCGGAACTTTTCCTTCTCTACTGACGACGCCAGATAGTAGACGTTCTTCATCATCAGGTTCCAGTTGGCCTGCGAGGGGTTGCCGCTGGTGTTCTTCAGCGATTTCACGAAGAGGCAGCGGTTGGTCTGCGTCACATCGGTAGAGAACTCACCCACCTGGTAGGTACGACCTCCGTAGGTGTACTCAAAGGCGACAGCCAGCACCTGATCGGTTTGCAGGCCAGTCTTCAGCGAGATATATCCCAATGCCTCGTTCACGGTGTACTCTGAGGATGACAACAGACGGGCTGCAGCCAGCTTCTCATAGTCGACGCCACCCACCATTCCGCTGAAGGATTCCAACTGCGTTGTCACGATGTCAATACTGCGTGATGCCGAGTCGATACTGGCCACCAGCGTCGAGTATTCGTCATTGGCCAGGTTGCTGGGCACAGCCATACCCGTAGGGCTCCACATGCTGTTCTTGATGACCTGATTCTCCCCCAAATCAGTGAAAGCCACGATATTACGGGTGTTCGACGTGGTGCCCGTCTTGTTGGTCACCCACACCTCCACACGGTTCACCTTGACGCCTGTGGTGAGGTTGGGCAGGGTCTGCATGGCCTTGTCGTATTGCTGGCGGAAGAAATGGCTGAGGAAGAAGTGACGGTTTTCCTCGTAGTCGGCTACGTCGATCTCGAAGGGCGTGGTCGATGTGCCACCCTTACTGGACACGCTCTGCGACGTCGATTTCTTCTGCGACACCACCGTCTGCAGCTTCAGCTTGCCAAACTGCATGTCGGTACGGATGCCGAAGAGCGAGGCTGCACCATGCACCAAGGAGTTGTTGGAGGGAAAGCTGACGTTACCACCCTCGACGAGCTTGATGATCTCATCCTCCTTGCCGTCGTATTTCAGCTTGATGCTCTTCGTGTCGAAGTCGAAGGTGGTCTCGGTGTTGTAGTTGATGTTCATGTTCACCTTGTCGCCCACCTTACCGTTCACGTTGAGGTTGATCTTCTCGTCAAAGTCGAAGCTGGTAGTCTTTCGATTGCGGATGGGCAGCGAGGGGTTGTCGATATCCTTTTTCGTCATACCCACCTTCAGCTCTGCCGTTCCCTGCGTCTTTACACGTACACCGCCAGCACCGAAAATCTTCTCTGCAGGCCCCAGGTCGAAGTGCATGTCTGAGAAGAGGAACTTGTCCTCGCCCTTCGTCTTCACATTCTCAGCATCCTTCACACGAAAGAACTGCTGACGGGCCTTCTTCTCACTCCAGCGCATGTATTCCTCAGGCGTCATCAGGATAGGCGCATTCAGGAAGGAGTCGCCAATCTTCGAGCCGATATAGTAGACGCCTGTGGAGTCGTCGTATTCCACCACCTGCTTCACGTTCTCAGGCATCCTCAGGTCGATGGCCGACGAATCGAGGTCGGCTACCTCCACAGGCGCTGTAGGCTGGATGCGCCAGCGACTATTGGGAATAGTATCAGAGGTGAGCGGTGAGAGAACTGCAGACAGTTCAGGTGAGTGGTAATCTCTCACCTCCCACCTCTCACCTCTCACCACCAATGCTGTGATGCCAAGCAAGAGCAATATGATGCACGCGAATCGTTTCACGCTTCCTTATTCCTTATTTCCTACGCGCGCAAAGCACGTGTTCATAAAAAACGCAGACAGCGCAAAAATATTGTGTGCAGCCAAGAAAAACTAAAGCAGGCCTATGCGTCGCGTCCCAGCGCGAGGGCCTTGATGTTGGCCTCCACCACAGCCTCACCCTTACGGGCGAAGACACGGGCGATGGCTTTCTCCAGCTTCTCGTACTCCAAGCCGAGGGCCTTCTGGGCAGCACCCAAGAGGATGACGTTGGCCGAGCGAGGCACGCCGTTGTCCTTCGCCATCTGCTCGATGTCGATGCTCACCACGTGGGGCAGCTTTGCCAGGTCGGCCTTGATCACCTCCATGTCGGGATAGTTGGGAATGTTGACGAAGGGAGCGCTGTTGGTGATGATCCAGCCGTCCTTCTTCAGGAAGGGCAGGTAGCGCAGGGCCTCCATCGGCTCCATCGAGATGATGACGTCGGCGCCGCCTTTGGCGATGAGGTCGCTGTAGATGGGTTCGCTCGAGATGCGCAGGTTCGACTGCACGTCGCCGCCTCTTTGGCTCATGCCGTGCACCTCAGCCTGCTTGATGTAAAGGTTCTCGTTCATGGCGGCCTCGCCTATGATGGTGGCTATCGAGAGGATGCCTTGTCCTCCCACGCCACAAAGTATGATATCGACTTTCATTTTTCTTTTTCGTTATTACGTTATAACGATATTACGTTATCACGATTATTTGGCTTGCGCCTTCTTCTGCTTCAGATGGCGCTGTAAAGTCTGCATACATTCTCTTCTTGGAATGATGACAGATGTGCCGTGATAGTTGATCTCGTCGCGAATGGCCTGGGTGATCTCAGGCATGTTCTTCGGCAGGGGGACAACCACCTTCAGGTGCTCGTCAGAAAGGCCCAAGCCGCGGCAGATGGCCTCAAACTTGTTCGTGCCGGCAGAGTCCTGACCACCCGTCATGCCTGTGGTGAGGTTGTCGCTGATGATGACCGTGATGTCGGCGTTCTCGTTGATGGCGTCGAGCAGGCCCGTCATACCGCTGTGGGTGAAGGTAGAGTCGCCGATGACGGCTACGGCAGGCCATTGGCCAGCATCGGCAGCACCCTTCGCCATCGTGATAGAGGCACCCATGTCGACACACGAATGGATGGCACGGAACGGCGGCAGGAAGCCCAGCGTGTAGCAGCCGATGTCGCCGAAGACACGCGGATTGTCATACTCCTTCAGCACCTCGTTCAAGGCAGCGTAGACATCGCGATGGCCACAGCCCTGACACAATGCAGGGGGACGCGGAGCCACGTCGGCGCAGGGGTCGAAACACTGGCCGCACTCCATGCCGAGGGCCTTCTTCACGATATCAGGATTCAGCTCACCCGTGCGAGGCAGCGTGCCGTCGAGCTTGCCATGAATATTATTGGCCTCAGACACGCCACGCACCATATCCTCGATAAACGGCTGGCCCTCCTCCACGATGAGCACATGCTCACACTCGTCCATCATGCGGCGCACCAGCTTCTTCGGCAGCGGGTACTGCGAAATCTTCAGGATGGGGTAAGGACTGCCGCTGGGGAAACATTCACTGACATAGTTGAAACCGATGCCGCTGGCAATAATGCCCATAGACTTGTTGTGGCCCTCAATGTATATATTGTAAGTAGAGTTGACGGCATCCTCCTCCAGCTCCTGCTGCTGAGCCGTCACCTTGTCGTTGCGCTTGCGGGCATTGGCAGGCAACAGCACCCAGTTGGCGGCTACGGCGTTGTAGTTCTTCTCGTTCTGCGGCCGGGCCTCGTCCTTCACCTCCACTACGGCGCGGCTATGGGCCATGCGGGTGGTGACACGCATCAGCACGGGCAGGCAGATGCGCTCAGAGTAGTCGAAGGCCTCCTGCATCATGTCGTAGGCCTCCTGCTGGTTCGACGGCTCAAAGGTGGGCACCATCGCGAACTTACCATAGAAGCGCGAGTCCTGCTCATCCTGCGACGAGTGCATCGACGGGTCGTCGGCCACCAGCACCACCACGCCACCGTTGACACCCGTCATACCGCTGTTGACGAAGGGATCGGCGCACACGTTCATGCCCACGTGCTTCATGCACACCAGGGCGCGCTTGCCCATGAACGACATGCCGAGGGCAGCCTCCATCGCCGTCTTCTCGTTGGTGCTCCAGCGGCTGTGCACGCCACGTTCCTTTGCCAGCGGCGACAGCTGGATATACTCTGTGATCTCCGTCGAGGGAGTTCCCGGATAGGCGTAGACGCCGCTCAGGCCCGCATCAAGTGCACCCTGTGCAATGGCCTCATCGCCAAGAAGTAATTTTCTCATAACTATACGATAATAACTATTGGTTTGAAATTTTCCTGCAAAGATAGCCCAAAAATTCGAAATACGCGCCACTCAGCCCAAGAAATTAAGTTTTCTTATATCACTCCCAAAATTTTGCACGCTCCAAAATTTATTTTCCACGCTCCAAAAAAATTTTTCCCAGCCCCACAAGTTTTTTCCCAACGCCTTCATCCCGAAGACAGTGCAAAGGTACAAATAATAAAAACGCAAAACAAGGCTTTTCGAAAAACATTCCCAATTTATTCTCAAATGTTAAAATGCAGATGAAGGGTCAACCTTGCCAGGGGGAGTAGTCAACATTTTCAGGGACGCATTGCTGCATTGCTGCATTGCTGCATTGCGTCATTTGGTTTTTTCATCCTATTGCAGTTTACCCTTGGAATTTGGTTTATATTATATATTAT
>JAGAAJ010000106.1 GCA_017615355.1 Prevotella sp. | reverse complement strand
CGCGAAGCAAGATGTCACCATCAAGAAGGAGAAAGGCGGACTGATGGCCATCAGCATGGACGAGCTGACGAAGACCAGGCGAACGCTCTACTATCCCGACTACTCGGAAGACTACGACTGTGAATGTTTCACCAGCAAAGAAGTGGACGGCAACACCTTCACTACCCTACCCGGCCCGTGGGTGAACATCGACGATGCATTCTCCATCGTCAGCCCTCACACCTCACACCTCTCACCTCACACCTCTAAAACTATAGCCTTTGGCGAGCGGGCCAACAACAACTCCATTATGACTGCCAAGCTCTATGCGTCCTATAGCGACGAGAGCCGCACGGTGAAGAAAGACAGCCTGGCAGACTGCCGTGCTATAGCCTACTATTCGAACATCACGGCCGAGCAGACCAACCTGTTTTTCCAGGACATGCAGCAGCTCATGCCCCTCACCTCCCAGCGCTCACCTCTTGATGGATGGAACGGCGTCATCGTGCCCGATGGCGACGGCGAGTACGGCCCCGACTGCACCTACTTCATGCTGCTGAGCAACTTCTCGGGCGAGAAGGAATGTATGCTGAAGAGTGTCTGCAACCGCATCGGCAAGCCCGTCTTCACCACCCGCACCACCATCGATGCGTCAGGCTCCACGGCCACCTTCTCCGCAGACGTCAACCACTCCGTGGTGAACACCCTGAAGTTCTTCATCAACGGCACAGGCATGGAGGCCATTCAGGAAAAAGGCGACTCCACCGTCATCTACCTGCTGAATCTGATCAAGGGCAACAACAAGCTCTCCGTCACCGCCTTCGACAAGGGCAAGACCCTGACAAAGGACGTCAAGCTGAGCACGAAGGTGCTGAAGGTCTCTATCCGCGACGGCGAGCTTATAGTTGAAGATGCCGATGCCTTTCCCGATGACGGAACAGAAGCTTCCATCCGCCATCAACCTTCCATCCACCATCAACCTTCCACCCTCCACCATCAACCCCTCCACCACTACTACGACTTGCAGGGCCGTCTCATCGCCACCTGCACCGACGAAACGCAAAGCCCCTCAGGAAAACTCCCAAGGGGCATCTACGTAAAGGACAACAAAATCATTGCCGGCACGACGGCCAGATAGAGGTGGCATCCAGTTATTCTGTAGGTGCGTGAGCCTTGCAACGGTCAGTATAGAACTGGCGGAAGTCTGACCACTTATAGTAGGGGAAATTGTCTGTTGGCAAGGGGAGAGTGGCCTCTACGCCATTGAGCAGGCACTTGACGAGGATGTCGTCCGTCGGCTTCTTCCCACGATAGAATACCAGTTGGATATTCGAAGCCTTGCAGGTCTGCCAGTTCTGGTAGATATTCTTCACCTCGTATGGATCCTCAGGGTCGCTGTCGGCCCCGTTGATGCCCATGAGCACCGTCAACGGTCCGATACAGGTGTCGTGACCGAAGCGCAGGTCGGCAATATGGTCGCTCTTGCCGGTAATGGCGGCATCGGCTTTGTTGATGATGTCCTCAAGAATCGGTATCATCTCGTATTGAGGGCCGAACACCCAGGAATAGGAGCCGAGATTTGACGATTCCCATCGCCTGGCAATCTCCTCGTCGGTAAGGATATGCCCCATCATTCCTTCATGGTTGATGCTGGGAAGCGACGTATAGAGATTGATGAGATTGCTGGCGACATGACGCATATTGCCTGGCAGTCCCTCGGTACTGACAAACACCCTTGAGATGACCTTCTCTTCCAAAGAGTCCTGATAGACGAACTGGCTGCGGTTATTCTCCCAGCGGGGTGTGGTCTTGGGGAATTTTCGCCGCAACGGGTTCTCCCTGTCAGAGGGTACGACGCCGTTGAGCGTGAATCGCGAGGACTGTTCACGAATCTCGATCTTCGGGTTGCATTGCACCAGCTCCTGGCAGAAGGCCGACATGCTGAGCACGCAACGGCCCGACAACGAGGAGATGGCCAGCACATTGCCACCTTTCTTAAACACCTGCGGGAAATTGTCGTACATCGTCCGGGCAATGCCCTGATGCTGCTCCCATCCCAGCTGCGTCAGCTCGCTCACTCCCGTCTTGAGCTCATCCTTGGCAGCTATGAACCTGCCATAGAACGCTTCGCCCTCAGCAGTCAGGAGCTGTTTCTGGTGGGCCTTCGACAAAAGGCTGTCCAGCTCCTGATAGAGAAACGCGTTCCAGTAATAGCGCGAGCCGTGCCGACCGTAATGGCTAATGTAAAACGGCTTATAACCACGTGGTGCCTTTGTCAGTTGCGTAGTGGTGAAGGAATAGGGGTAATCGTTGCCATAGCCCTTCCTGGGATTAGCCTTCAGTTGGTCCAATACCGTCGTCTGCTGTGCCCACGCCGTCAAGCCCAGCACGACAAATAACATCATAGTCAGAAGCTTTTTCATAAGTCATTCGTTATTTTGGTGGCAAAAATACAAAATAAATCTGATTTATGCAATTTTCTACAGATTAAACTTATAGCCCAGGGTGAGCAACAGGTAGCGACGGTTCACATCCTGCTTCTTGTCGCCATCCTTGGCAATGCTGAGCAGGCCGAAGTGGTAGCGGGCGTCGAGCACGATGTTTTTCCATTCATAGCTAGCGCCGACAGGGATGCATATATCAAAGTCATACATCTGGCTCTTGACTCCTGCCTTTTCGTCCCTGTCCACAGGTATCTTCGGCAGGTCCGCCAAGTCGGCATCAGTATATATTGCATTCAACGGCGGCTCCACATAAAAGCCCGCAAAATGATACTTCGATGTGGCTGACATCAGCAGGCTGGGCTGAATACCTGCTTTCAGCGTTAGCTCGGGCCGCACGTGCAGGCCCAGCAGCAGGGGCATGTCCAAGCGCTCCGTCACTAAGCGAAAGTGGCTGGCAGTAAAGTTGAACTGATTACCATTCGGATAGTTGATTTGCCCTTCTTCCTTTATGCGGTCGCGAGTGTAGAACATTCCGAAGTCGAAACTCAGCAGACGGCCTGGCCGCAGCGAGGCCTCCAGACCTGCCGCCCATGCCATCGAGCTGCTGTTTTCCTGGGTATCGTCGCCCACCACCGTCGCCACCGTCAGGCCTGCCTTCGGCGTCACCGACCAGCGGCTATACTCCTCCTGTGCCGTGGCCATCCCCGCAGCCACCAGCGCAAATAAACTCAGAATGATTCGTTTCATATTTGTCTCTTTGTTAAAACACAGCAGCAATCCCCATACAGTCTGCAAAAATACATAGTTTTTCTGAAAGCGCAAAGAAATCAATGGAAAATGTTAAAATTCAGCTCATTTGAGGCCTTAACGTCACTCGCGTCACCGTCACCAACGTCACCTCCCAAAACGGGACAGCGGTACACTCATGCTGACCCGGCAAATCGCTGACTCAGGTCAGAGACAAGGTAAAAGGGGTTGACGTTAATGCCGAAAGTGACAAAAGTGACGTGACTTTGACACGATTGTGATTTGTCTTTTGCAGTTTAGGCATGACAAAATGCGGAGGCTCTTGAGCAAAATAAAGAGCCTCCAAAATTTCATAAAGAGGCTCTTCAGCAAAATAAGGAGGCTCCTTAGATGATGAAAAAAAAGATGCCGGAACAACAATTGCTGCTGCTCCGGCATTCATTGGTATGAGAGAGAGGATTACTCGTCGATGACGGAATCCTGCACGAAGTCGAGGACGTTCTTGCGGTTGGCCTGCATGCGCTCGTACTCCTCCTTGGAGCCGACGATGAGCTTTTCGAACTCGCGCAAGCCTGTGCCGGCGGGGATGAGGTGACCGCAGATGACGTTCTCCTTCATGCCCTCGAGGGTGTCGACCTTGCCGCGGATGGCAGCCTCGTTGAGCACCTTCGTGGTCTCCTGGAAGGAGGCAGCGGACATGAAGCTCTTGGTCTGCAATGCGGCACGGGTGATGCCCTGCAGGATCTGCGTTGACGTGGCGGGCACGGCATCGCGCACCTGGACGATCTTGAGGTCGCGGCGCTTGAGAGACGTGTTCTCGTCGCGCAGACGGCGGGCGGTGACAATCTGACCGGCCTTCAGCTCCGTGCTGTCACCAGCGTCGGTCACTACCTTCTTGCCCCAGATGCGGTCGTTCTCCTCGGCGAAGTCGAGCTTGTCGACAATCTCCTGCTCGAGGAAGGCGGTGTCGCCCGGATCGTTGATCATGACCTTGCGCATCATCTGACGCACGATGATCTCGAAGTGCTTGTCGTTGATCTTGATACCCTGCAGACGATAGACGTCCTGCACCTCGTTGACGATGTACTCCTGCACAGCCGTCGGGCCCTTGATGGCGAGGATGTCGCTGGGTGTGATGGCACCGTCGGAGAGCGGCGTACCGGCACGCACGGCATCGTGCTCCTGCACCAGGATCTGCTTGGAGAGGGAGACGAGGTACTTGCGCTGGTCGCCTGACTTCGAGGTGACGATGATTTCGCGGTTGCCACGCTTCACCTTACCCATGGTGACCTCACCGTCGATCTCGGAGACGACAGCGGGGTTGGACGGGTTGCGGGCCTCGAAGAGCTCGGTGACACGGGGCAGACCTGCGGTGATGTCACCACCCTTGGCGGCAGCACGCGGAATCTTGACCAGCGTCTCACCCGTCTTCACGGTCTGGCCGTCTTCCACGACGACGTGACCACCCACGGGGAAGTTGTAGGTACCAATCTTATCTCCATTGGCATCGAGGATGTCGCAGGTGGGCACCCTTGACCTATCCTTCGACTCGATGACGATCTTCTCGGTCAGGCCCGTGGTCTCGTCGGTCTCAGCACGGAAGGTGTTGCCTTCAATCACGTCGTTGAATCTCAGCGTACCGGCATACTCGGTGACGATGACGGCGTTGAAGGGGTCCCATTGGGCTATCTTCACGCCCTTCTTCACCACGTCGCCCGTCTTGTAGTAGAGCGAGGCACCATAAGGCACGTTGACGGTGGAGAGGACAATCTTCGTATTGGGGTCGACGAAACGGAGCTCGCCCAGACGGCTGACCACCATCTCGCACTCGCGGCCGTCCTCGTCGAAGGGTACGGTACGCACCTCCTCGAACTCGAGGCGAGCCTGCTCGTACTTTGCCACGATGGTAGCGTTGGCGGCAGCGTTGGCTGCCACACCACCGGCGTGGAACGTACGGAGCGTGAGCTGTGTACCCGGCTCACCGATGGCCTGTGCGGCGATGACGCCGACGGCCTCGCCCTTCTGCACCATGCGGCGAGTAGCCAGGTTGCGGCCGTAGCACTTGCGGCAGACGCCCTTCTTGCTTTCGCAGGTGAGCACCGAGCGAATCTCAACGCTTTCTATCTCGGCAGCCTCAATCTGCTCGGCCAGTACCTCGGTGATCTCCTCACCGGCAGGCACGATGACCTCGCCGGTCTTCGGGTTGATGACGTCGTGGACGCTGACACGTCCGAGGATGCGCTCGGCCAGGCTGCTGATGACCTCGTCGCCGCTCTTGAGAGCCGTGCAGACGAGTCCGCGCAGGGTGCCGCAGTCCTCCTCAGTAATAATCACGTCGTGTGAGACGTCGACAAGGCGGCGGGTGAGGTAACCGGCGTCAGCCGTCTTCATGGCGGTATCGGCCAGACCCTTACGTGCACCGTGGGTGGAGATGAAGTACTCCAGCACGGACATGCCTTCCTTGAAGTTCGACAGAATCGGGTTCTCAATAATCTGGTGTCCCTCGGCACCTGCCTTCTGAGGCTTGGCCATCAGACCGCGGATACCTGAGAGCTGCTTGATCTGGTCCTTACTACCACGGGCGCCGGAGTCGAGCATCATGAACACGGCGTTGAAGCCCTGGTCGGCCTCGGTCATCTCCTTCATCAGGATGTTGCCGATGTCGTTGTTCACGTGCGTCCAGGTATCGATGACCTGGTTGTAGCGCTCGTTGTCGGTGATGAAGCCCATATTGTAGTTGTCGGTGATCTGCTGCACCTCGTCGTTACCCTTGGCAATGAGCTCTGCCTTCTCCTTCGGGATGATGATATCGTCGAGGTTGAACGACAGACCGGCCAGATAGGCCATGCGATAGCCGAGGTTCTTGATGCCGTCGAGGAACTCGCAGGCCTCAGCGAAGCCTACGTTCTTGATGACGTCGGCGATGATGTCGCGCAGGCTCTTCTTCGAGATGACCTTGTTGACATAGCCCACCTCGGGCGGGATGATGCCGTTGACGATGACGCGGCCGACGGAGGTCTCGACCTGGTGGCGCACCTTGTGACCCTCGACGATGTCGTCGACGATGACCTTCACCTGGGCGTGCAGGTCGCACTTGCCCTCGTTGTGGGCAATGATGGCCTCCTCAGGTCCGTAGAACGAGAGGCCCTCGCCCTTGGCACCCGGACGGATCTTCGTGATGTAGTAGAGGCCGAGCACCATATCCTGTGACGGCACGGTGATAGGAGCGCCGTTGGCAGGGTTGAGGATGTTGTGGCTCTGCAGCATGAGCAGCTGAGCCTCGAGGATGGCCTCGTTGGAGAGGGGAAGGTGGACAGCCATCTGGTCGCCGTCGAAGTCGGCGTTGAATGCCGTACATGCCAGCGGGTGCAGCTGAATGGCCTTACCCTCGATGAGCTTCGGCTGGAAGGCCTGGATACCCAGACGGTGCAGCGTAGGAGCACGGTTGAGGAGCACGGGGTGACCCTTCATCACATTCTCAAGGATGTCCCAGATGACGGGCTCACGACGGTCAACAATCTTCTTGGCCGACTTCACGGTCTTGACGATGCCGCGCTCGATGAGCTTGCGGATGATG
>JAGAAJ010000105.1 GCA_017615355.1 Prevotella sp. | reverse complement strand
TTCAGAAGTCCAGGCGATAGAAGACGTTAGGCAGTGAGATGCCATATTTGTCTACGTGCTCGTTGAGGGTACCGAGGTCGAAGCGCACATTCTGAGGCGACTTCGCACCAAGGATGTTCAGTCCCTCGAAGGCGATGGTATGGCTCACCTTCTTGCGGTTGATTTTGTAGCTGACGGTAAGGTCTACAATGCTTGTGGGATCGAAACGCTTGGTATATTCCTCTCCCTTCTTGTAGATAGGATCGTCGTCGATGATGCCGGCAGCAAGGTTGGCACGCATCTGGGCTATGTCGATGGGGGAGTAGCGCAGACCGCCCTGAATGGAGTACTTCGCGCTGACGTTGAGCACGTTCTTGCCCAGCATCCACTCCTTACCGCCCAGAATCTTGAACATGAAGCCGCGGTCGAAGAGCTGGTTGCGCCACACCTTGTCCTCGCCACGATACTCAGACTTGAAGAGCGAGAAGTTGGTTTGTCCGAAGAAACCCTTACTCATGTAATGCTCCAGGGTGATGTCGCCGCCGTAGTTGCGGGTGTTGCCTTTGTTCACCAGCGGCTCGTCAGTGAAGGCATAGTAGCGGTTGGCTGCGCAATAGGTACTGCCATCAGTGCCAACGGGTGTATCGAAACCATATTCATAGTAGGCGTTCATGCGCAGCGTCAGGTTGCTGTTGAACTTGTGCATATAGGTGACATGCAGATGGTGGGCCTTGGTCAGTCCGAGGTCCTTGTTGACGAGGTCTCCTGTAGCGTCGCGATAGAAGTAAGCGTCCAGCTTCTCTACCATTGAGTGCAGGCCGTAGCCCATCGACAGACTGTTCTTCTCGTCAGGTTCCCACTTCATGCTAACGCGGGGCTCAGGCGAAAAGTCCTCGGAGAGGAGGAAGTAGTTGGCGGCGACACCCAGCGAGAGGCTGAACTGATCGCTCAGCGTCAGCAGGTTCTGCCAGAAAGCGCTGAAAAGCCCGGTGTTGTCTTTCATCGCTGTATAGGTCTTCATGGTAGAGAGGGGGGCATAGAGCTCGTCAACGGCACTATAGCCGAGATCGAAGAAACGGTGTGAATACTCTGCACCCAGTAGCGTAAGCCATTTAGCAGAGAGCTGCTTCGACAGTTCGGTGTTCATGAGCAGGCGGTTTTCGTTCAGCTTCCTCTTAGCAAACAGATACTGCTTCTCGGGTTCTTCATAGGCCAGCGGGGTAAACAGCACGCCATCACCGTCGCGCCTCAAACCATAGTAGTAGGTATCGGAACTGATGTGCTGCATGTTGTAAGCCGCCGTTGTACGCCACGTCCATTTATTGCCGAGGTAAATCTTATGCGACACGCCTGCCAGCATCTGCAGCAGTTTACCGTCTTCGTTGACGACATCGTATGCCGAGTGGACATCTTCTAATTCACTAGGGTCGTCGTGTCCGGTGTCATACATACCCAGGCCGAAGACGGAGAAGGTGCCCGCACTCTTGGTGGGCATATTGATTTTCCAAGAGAAGTCCTGGAATCCCATGTGTACTCCGTCAGTATCAACAAGTTTCAACTTATCTACAAGCGATGTAAAGCCGTAGCGGTAGTTCACGATGTAGCTCGAGGCTCCCGAACCCCCGAGGGCAGAACCGAGCGGGCCTTCCAGCGTCAGTTCCTCGAAAGCCGTACCCATCTGCAGGATGTTCTCGTGTTTGGCGTTGTTGCCTGGTCGCATCTTCACGTCGAAGACGCCGCTCAGGGCGTTCGAGTAGTTGGCATTGAAGGTTGAGGTGAAGAAGTCACTGTTGCCGATGACGTTGGAATTCAAACCGCTGACAAGTCCGTAGCCGGCATTGTACATGTCGTTGTAGTGGTTGGGGGTGAACACCTCAACACCCTCTATGCGGTATTGTAGGCGCTCCGGAGCACTGCCGTGAACAGAGATGCCGCTGCCGTCGCTCTCACCCGATACGCCGGCAAAGGCCATCACCAGACGGGCGGGGTCGTTGGCACCGCCGGCAAAACGGCTGGCTTCCTCCATCGAGAGCATCACGCCACCAGTAAGCACGGCGGGATTCACCGTCGCCTCTTTGTTGATACGCGGACGTACCACCACCTCTGTCAACTCGCTGACATTCTCACGCAGGACGATATCTAGGACTACCTCCTTGGCACCGGAAATAAGAATTTCTTTCATCACGCTCGACTCGTAGCCGATGTAGTTGGCCTCGATGGTATAGCGGCCGCCCTGACTGATGGTAATCTTGTAATTACCGTCTATGTCGGCTACGGCAGCCGCCCCCGACAGCTCCGCGATCTTCACGGTGGCTCCCATTAGCGGTTCACCCGTAATGGCGTCCTTCACTGTTCCGCGCAGGGTCTCAGCCTCAGCGACAGTTGCGCCGCAGAATGTCAGGATGGCGGCAAGCATCCATAGCTTTGTATGTTTCATATTGCAATCTTTTATTCCTTACTCTATCTTTCCTGCCAGGCGCATGCGGGCGGCGGCGGGGGTCTCAGGGGCGGTGATGTCGGCTGTGTTCACCTGCTGCTGTTCGCCGTCGATGTTGAACTGCAGGGTGGCTCCGTCGTTGCGCACGTCGATGGTGACGTTGGCACCCATCACGAGCGGTAGGTTCACGTCGCCATGACCGCCGGGGAAGCCGCAGAGCACGGGGATGTTGTAGGCCTTCAGCAGCTCGTGGAGCATCGCCTCGACGCTCTCGTAGGTGAACTCTTTGCCGCAGTCAGTGAACTCGCCAAGGATGATGCCGCGGCAGCGGTCGAGCACGCCGTTCATCTGGAGGATGCGCATCTGGCGGTCGATGTTGTGCATCGACTCCTCCACCTCCTCGACGAAGAGGATGAGGTCCTTGCCCATCGTGGCATCGGCCTGTGTGCCGAGGTTGGGTGCAAAGGTACAGATGTTGCCACCCACCAGCGTGCCGCTGGCCTTACCCGTGATGTTCTGCTTGTGTGCAGGAAGCTCGTAGCGGGGCACTTTTCCTAACAGCAGGTCGCGCATTAGCGTGCTGGTGGCATCGGTGCCGCCCTTGGCCAGGAACGAGCTCATGGTGCCGTGGATGCTCATCACGCCGGCGCGGGTCATTAGGCCGTGCAGCGTCGAGATGTCGCTGAAGCCCACTAACCATTTCGGCGAGGCCTTCAGCTCGGCCAGCGTCAACTGATCTATGAGCTGGATGGTGCCGTAGCCGCCACGGTTGCAGATGATGGCCTTGATGTCGGGGTCTCGCAGTGCCCAGCGAATGTCGCTAACGCGCTCGGCCACGGTGCCGGCATAGCGTCCATCCACCACCTTGCCCACATTGGGACCGACGACAGGTTCCAAGCCCCATGAGCGCAACACGTCGGCCGTTTTCTCTACGTTCTCCATTGGCGTGAAGTACGATGGCGAGATTAGCGCCACCTTATCACCGGCCTTCAGATAGTTGGGCTTCTCGCAGCTCAGCACCACCGTCTGATCAGGGTTCAAAACAACAATATTCTCTTCGTCGCTGCACGAGGTCAGCGTCGTTGTGCCGCAGAGTGTCAGGATGGCAGCTATCGCCCATAATTTAATATTATTCATATTTCAGATTCATTTTGACGGTGCAAAAGTACGAAAATATCGATTAAGTGAGGACAAAAGAAATTGCGCAACAGAGAGCGAGTTAATAAAAAATGTATTATTTCTTCTTTCCCGTCTGCTTTGTCAGTGTCTGGATGGCCCTCTGCTGTTCGGGCGAGAGGGCGGGAATGTTGTGGGCGCGTTCATACTCTGCCAACTCGTCGAGGCTCATGTCACCCTTGCGACCCTTGCTGATTTCCTTGCCGCGGGCCTTTACCTCATCCTTGTCCATATAGCCCTTGTCGACGGCATAGAGGTAGGCCACATTGACCTTCCTGCCTTCCTTCTTGTCGTACTCCAGATGGACCTGTTCCATCACGAAGTTTTCAGGTTGCACTTTCCCATCCTCGTCGAGGCGGAACACCTCCGTGTAGCGATAGGTGTAATCTCTGTCCTCCATGAATTTCGCCACTCTTTCTTTGCCGTTTGTCCGCTCGCCATAGATTCTCATGCGGTCAACGTCGAGGGTGGTGTAGGACAGCCCGTCGGAATAGACGATGTGGCCTAACACCTCCTCGGGGTTCTTGATGATAAAATGGTTTTCGTCTTCCGGCTCGATGCTCGTCTCGTACTTCTGATGGTTGGCTAGCCATCTCTCTGCAGGCCAGGCGGCGTCTTCTGCCAACCCTTGCACGTTGTCCTCCATACTCTGCGTGTTCCAGGTGAGGGCTTTGTTGGCAGCTCCTCCGAATGCCCAGTATCCTTGCACCTTGCCCTTGTATTTGTTCTGAATCTCGTGCGCCATGGGCAGGATGCCGGCAGTATAGACGCGCAGCGAGTCGCCGATGTAGCTGAAGGCGCGGTAATAGTATTCCACGTAGAGATAAGGCTTGGGCTTGACCACCACCTCGTCGATTCCGTAGTCGATGTCCTCCATCGTGATGCGCCCGTCCTGTAGCGAGGCCACGGTGACAAGCTGCGGCTTGTAGGCCACGTGGGTCACGGCCACCTTGGCGGCTCCCTTCACGTCGGCCAGCACGCCGTCCATGCCGGTGGTGCCGATAAGGACACCGTCCTCGGTCAGCACGCTTACCAACGGAATGGCATTGCCATCGTTATCTACAATCTGAATCTTCTGCGCCTGTGCGCTCATGGCAGCCATCAAGGCGACTGCGACCATTAGGAGAATCTTTCTCATGACTTCTGATAAGTTGTTTTATGGCACTATTTTCTTCTTTCCTTCTTCGATGACGATGCCACGGGTCGTTTTGTCGGCTGGTGTACCGTCAATGCGGTAGATGCGGGCAGACTGCTGCGGGCTGGCATTCAAAGCACGGACTTCTGTGGTCTGCCCTGTCTTTTCTGCATACTCGGCGCGGGCTTTCTTCATCTGCTCCAGGAATCGCTCGCTGGTGTGCAGACGGGCGTAGGCGGCGGAGGCTGCCAGACGGGCGGCATCGGTGTCGCTCTGCCAATGGGCGCCCACGACAAGGCGGTTCTCGCCGTAGCGGTATCCACGGGCAAGAATCTCAGTGGCACGGTCAGGGTTGATCTCCATCATCAACAGGGCCGAACTCCAGCCCAGCAGGGTGTGGCCGGAGGGGAAGGAGCCGTTCTTTCGCAGTGCCTCCTCATCTTCAGGAGTAAGCGTCGGCTCGTTGAACACCATGAAAGGACGGCGGCGCATGTACTCCCGCTTGGGCTTGGTGCAGATGCTGTCACATGTGGCCGTGCCTTCGAGCAGCACCTTGTAGATTTCGGGTGTATCCTCCTTCGTGATTTTCATGCCGAAGGCCTCCTCAAACTCGGTCAGTATGGTTTCCAAACCATATACGGCGTCGCGGGTGGCCTGGGCGGCACGCTCCGGGTCCTTTCGCATCTCCTTGCCCCAGTAGTAGCGGGCCACGTCGTTCATAAATGCCACTGACGTGCTGTCGGGCGGCCCGGGCAAGAACACCATCATGTCGGGCATCTCACCCTGAGTGAAATACGCGTTTACTACTTCTTCTTCCATTCCCGAGCCTTCTGGCTCTCCTACCCGTAGCCTTTGAGCCTGTGCGCTCATGGCAGCCATCATGGCGACTGCGGCCAATGCAAAAATCTTTTTCATTTGTTTCATCTTGATAGTGCAAAGATACAAAATATCTCCCATATCGCGATGACATGAGAGATTTTTTGTAAAGAATTCTTAGAACTTATACCGAACGCCGGCCAAGATAATGCCCTGCTCGCCAGTGCCCAGCTCAAGGAAGCCGCGGATGGTGGGACTGCCGCCTTCGATGCCGAGGAGCGACACCTGCCAGTTGACGTGCATGGAGTTGTCATCGTAGTCCCTGCTGCTGTTGTCATTGCTGTCATACTTCTCGTTGCGCAGGGTGGCACCGACAGCCAGCTTGGAGTACATGCCGAAATGCTTCTTGCGCAGCCAATCGAACTTCACGGCAGGCATCAGCGTCAGATAGGAGTTCTTGCTCACGCCGTCCTTGTCGCCAGCTAAAAAGACATCCTGCTTGTTCTGGCCATAGGCGAGGATACCGCCCACACCAAGCCAGTTCTTCACGTGATAGAAATACTCGGCGCTGATGGGACCCGTGAACGACTCGTTCTCAAACTTGGCACCCACCAGGGCACCGCCTATACTCTCAAATGCATCAATAATTTGCGAGTTCGAATCGATACCATAGGTAATAGCTACCTCATGTTTCGTCTCGTCATAACCATTCTGTGCGTTCACATTCATTGCAGTCATCATGGCGACTGCGACCATTAAAAAAAAATTTTTCATTACTTGGCAATTATTTTATGTCCATTTTGAATATAGAGACCTTTCTTTAGGGGTGAGAGGTCAGAGTTGATAGGTGTGATGCGGCGGCCCTGAAGGTCATACCACGATTCTGATTGACCATTAACCATTGACCATTGACCATTTTCAATGCCAGTAGTCTTGTCTTTATCAACGGTGAATGTGGCAATAAGCGGGTAGTGGTCGCCCATAGGCTGGTTGTCATACTGATAGCCTGCAACGTCAAGGGTTACGCTAACAGGTTTCACGGCCATGCCCCCGACAGGGTTGACATAGAGGATTTTGTCGAGCACTTCGTCGGCATCCCTCTCGTCGCCGAGCTGGGGATAAACCCCGCCCCGGCACTTCTCTATCCATACGTCGCTCACGGTGGCACGACCCGTGGCCTCGATGGGCTGTATGAAGGCGGCCATGATGTCATCGCGGTTGTAATAGCTGTTGAAGTCGCCGGTGAGGATGACGGGGCGGCTGTCGAGGTGGGTCATCACGTGCTCACGCAGTTGCTGCCACTGGGCGAGACGTGCCTCGCGGTCTTTCACGTCGTTGCCCAGCTGTTCGTCGCGCTCGGAGCTGGCATCGAAGTGGGTATTGTAGACCACAATCTCCGTCCCGTCGGCCAATGTGAACTCGTGGCGGCGAAAGCCCTTGGTGATGATGTCGTCGAACTCATGGCTGAACTTGCCGAAGTTCTGCTTGTGGGCCACACGCTCGTAGGCGGTGCTCTTCACCTCTTTTTTCCATGCGCTGTTCAGACCGTCGCAGGGGAAGCGCTCGTTCTGCAGGTGGAAGTAATCAAGCTGATGCGTCTCGCTGTCGAGGCCGCCCGTCCACTCGTCGTGCTCATAGCCGGCAAAGAGGCGCGACCATATCTCCCAGCGGTAGTTGAAGCACTCCTGCATGGAGACGATGTCGCAGTCCTTTGATGCGATATACTGGCTGATGCGCTCGCTGCCAGCCGATAGTGGTCCGTCTGGGTTGATATCGAAAAGCAGGAACTTGCCAGGCAGACCGTCGACGTTGAGCGTCATCACGCTAAATGTGGTTTGCGCTACGCTAAATGAAAAATGACAAATGATAAATGACAAACTCAGTAGTATACGTTTCATATTTTTCAATCTTTATAGTCCAATTTGCAATTCATTCAGATCAACGTTGTTCTCTTTCAACCAGTCGAGCAGGTTGTAGTAGAAGTAGCCAACCATCTGCTCGTTGGCTTTCTGGCGCATCTCGCGGGCAGCAGCAGCATCACCTGCTGCTTGTTCCGCAGTCTTACTGTTCAGATAATTGATGATCTCCATGATGTCTGCCATCGAGAGACCGCTGTCGTCAGCTATCAGCATGACCTCTCCGAGGTTGGTACCATATTCCTGTAGCATCTCGTCATATTTGGTCAGGGTCGAAAGCAGACTGCCGAAATCCATACCTCCGCCGCTTCCGTCGTCTCCCGTCAAGGAGTTGAAGGCCTGTGCCACGTCGATGCCCTTCTCCTCGAGCAGTCTGATAATGCCCATAGGCGTACCCACCTTGACGAGGTCGTAGTAGTGAGTGTTCAGCTCACCGTCGTAGTAGAGCACCGGATAGGCCGTGAGGGTGGCAGCGAGATGGAGCATAAACTGTATACCACTGATGGTGTGGCTATCGGACATGATAAACATGCAGGTCGTAAGGTTGGTGAGTTCGGGTATGAGGCTCTTCTTGTAGCCGCCATTGCTGGTGAGGAAGTCGAGCACCGTGCGTCCCGAAGCCGATGGCACAGCCATGTCATGGGCATAGTGCAGATAGTAGTAACTCTGGTCGGGGTCGGGTGTCCACCCGTTCGTCAGGTCGTGGCTCTCAAACGCGGCTTTCAGCTTTTTGCACTCGTCAGAGCCGTAATCGAGGAATTCAGGCTGCATGGCTTGTGTGAACGTTGTGACGCCGATTTCCTTCAGCGAGTCCCTCAACTGCGCGATGGAGTATCGGCCGGTATTGAACCATTCGTCGAATTTCGATGCCAGAGGCTCGGTGAACATCTGCTGCGGCGTGAAGCCGAGGTTGTCCTGGCGGTTGAAGGCATTGAGCACGACGAGGGCGAAGATGATGTCCTGCTTGGGATTGTCCTTTGCGCTGATGTATTTGTTGTATGCCTGGTTGACATCGAAGGGGGCGGCAGCAGCTAGTGTCTTGTCGAACCTGATGTCCTCCTTATGATACATGTCTCGCACGCGCTGAGCAGCCAAGCAGTCGTAGCCACCCGACGATGCACCTGCGTTGAGCAGGTACTTGCCCTGCGAGATTCCACGCTCGCTGAGCACCTGGCGTGCCGCTATCAGACAGTCGATGCTGGCGTGCCCGTTGGCATCGCCATAGACGTAATACTGGTCGCTAATGTGCTGTTCGGTGATGCCGAAGCCATAGAAATCGCTCTCCACCAATATCCAGTTAGGATTCAGGGGTGTGCACATAAAAACAAACTCACCCTCGGCAAAACCACGCGTGGGACAGCACTCGGGCGTCATCTGTGTGTAGCGGTTGTAGAGCAGCACACCATCCACAGGGCTGCTACCGTCATAGACATTGCCCGGAATGACGATGCTACCGCTCAGGCGGATGGCATTGCCGTGGGCATCGACAGATGGATAGGCAATGTCGATGCGGTGCATCGGGCGGCTGTAGATGTTGATGCCTTTGTAGCCGAAATGCCATGTCGTATCGCATTCGTGGATAATCTCAACGCCATCTTGCAAGTCGCCCGACTGTGCAAGCATGGCGGCAGGCCGCTGCGCACAAAGCGCGAGGATGGCAGCCGTTAACATCCATAATTTAGTCTGTTTCATTGTTTGCGGTGCTGTTTTGGATGAAGTTTAATATCTATCTTGAAGTTCGTTCGGAGTTCCTTGAGCGTTGATTTCGAGAGGTAGGCGCGCCCCTGCCGCTTACCGCTGGGGAAGAGGAATTGGAGGCGCTTGCCACCCAATGTCTTCTTTACCACCATACAGGTGGTGGTCAGGGTATCGCCAAGCTGTAAACCGTTGGTGGCGGCACGTCCCTTAAACTCCTCCGTGGTATCCACGTCCTTGTCGTAGAGGTCGAGGATGGAGTCGATAGCGGCCAGGGCCTCGTCGGTGGTGGCACCAAGGCGGATGGTCACCTCATGGATGTTCTGCACCTCCATGCCGAGGATCTCGTCGGCTCCGAGAAAATCGGTGACGCGTCCCAGGCTGAGATAATAGCCGAAGGAGTCTTCCTCGTCGGAGTCCTTATACGAGAAGATACTGTACTCGCCGTTGTCGGTCTCTGCCTCGGCCACTTCCACCCGCATACCAGCGGGCTGGTTCTGTGCTTGTACGCTCATTGCAGTCATTATGGCGACTGCGACCATCAGTAAAAACCTTTTCATAATTATGCCGTTATTATTTAATGACGATAGGACAAATTGATTATTTGGAAACGTCAAGCATTGCTGAGCGGCTGAGGCCTTGGCTCACGCCATAGTCGACAAGCTTCTGGTTGCGGCGCACTTCACGGACGATGCTGTCGTCCTTTAACTTCATGTCGCGCTCCTGGCGGTAGGAATGCCAGAGCAACAGGGCCACAAGCACGACGAGCACCGCTACGGCTACAGCCAGAATAATGATCAATGTGGATGTTTGCATAATCTTTGCGTTTTTAGTTGATTGGCGCAAAGATAAAGAAAACTGCCTGCGCACACAATAGCACAGACAGATTTGGAAGCGTTTTCAGACAGATTTGTAAACGAAAAGACGGAATTTGAAGTCTCCAGACAGTATTGGATGCGTCAATTCTGCTTGCTGCGGGCCTCACGATAGTCGGAGGGTGACAAGCCGAAGCGCTGCTTGAAGCAGGTGCTGAAGTAACGGTGACTGCTGAAGCCGCTGGCCTGAGCCACCTGACTGACATCGAGGTCGGGGCGGTCGGTCAGCATCTGAGCGGCGAAGTCAAGGCGCAGGGTGTTGACGTAAGCAGACACATTCTTATACCCTCCCCCTCGCACAAAGGCATTGCCGATTCGTTCCTTAGACAGGGAGAAACGCTCGGTGAGCATCTGGCGGTCGCAGGCGGAATCAAGGAAAAGCTGCTCGCGCTCGATGAATGTGCTGAGATGTTGGAAGAGGTCAGCATCGGAGAGCATCGACAGGTCGGTGGCATTGTCGGTCGGTGTGACAGCCTTCAGTTTCTCCTTGGCGGTCAATGCCTCAGCAATCTGCTGGGCAAGGATGCGGTTCTTGCGCTTGATCTCGCGATTCCTATAGAAGAGGATGGCAGCGATGGCAATGGCCAGCAGGGAGATGATGACGAACGACCAGATATAGATGTTCTTGCGGGCGCTCTTGGCCTGCTCGCGCTCAATCTGAAGCTGCTGCTCCTGGGCGTGGTAGCGGGCGGCATACTCGTGGGCCTCGCTGGCCTGAAGGCTGTCGTTAAGCGACTGGCTCAGAGCGGCGTAGCGGCTCATATAGTCGTAGGCCTGTCTGGCGGATTGCAAATCCCCCAAAGCGGCACGAGCCTCGGCTGCAACAGCGCGGTCATAGAGTATTTTGGCATAGTCGAAACATATCGTATCGGAACCCATGCGTTGCTCCACCTCATCGTAAACGGCGAGCATCTTGTCGTAGTCGCCCAATTTGCACCACGTCGGAGCAATCGTCTTACGCCCATCGAAGGTCTGCCCGTATTGACTCTGCTCGAAAAGCGTAAGGTTTTGGCGGGCGTTGGCAAGGTCGCCCATGTTGGCATACGCATATGCCAGAAAACCATATGCCTGAGAGCGATAGAAGTCACAATAACCAGGCACATCGGCAGCTGCAGGCTCGCGGTAGGTGCCGTCATG
>JAGAAJ010000104.1 GCA_017615355.1 Prevotella sp. | reverse complement strand
TGGCGCAACCTGAACAACAACTACGATACGCTGGCCGAGAAGGGACGTTTAGCCCCCTAAGTTAGGGGGTTGGGGGTCTGAACAACCGCAAACAATAGACAAAGTTTTTTTGACCAATGAGTGAAGAAAAAGAAATACAGGTGGGTCGTTCAGACCCCCAACCCCCTAACTTAGGTGGCTTAAAGTTACAACTCATCGCCGAGACGAATCGCAAGCGCCTGGTAGAAGTGGTCTGCCGTGCCAAGGCGGGCCACATCGGTGGTGATCTATCGTGCCTTAATGTGATGACGGCACTCTATTTCCATGTGATGAAGAACCTGAATCCCGCAGCTCCAAAGGCTCCTGACAGAGACCGCTTCGTGCTCAGCAAGGGCCATTGCGTGGAGGCACTCTACGTCACCTTAGAGGCAAAAGGATTCCTCAAGCCCGAAGTGCTCGACACCTTGGGACAGTTTGGCAGCATCCTCAGCGGTCATCCCACCATCGAGGTGCCTGGCATCGAGGTGAACAGCGGTGCCCTGGGCCACGGCTTGAGCATCGGCATAGGCATGGCGCTGGCCGCCAAGATGGATGCTCACCCCTCACCTGCCTCCTCTCACCCCTCACCTCACACCTCTCACCTCTACAATACCTATGTCCTCATGGGCGACGGCGAGCAGGGCGAAGGCAGCATCTACGAGGCAGCGATGGCTGCCCATAAATACCAGCTCGACAACCTCGTGGCCATCATCGACCGCAACCACCTGCAGATCAGCGGCAATACCGAGGACGTGATGCCCCTCGACAGCATCCGCGAGCGCTGGACGGCCTTCGGATGGGATGTCACTACGATGAACGGCGACTCGATGGAAGACATCGTTAAGACTTTCGATGCCATCGACTACCACAACCAAAAGCCCCATCTGCTTATCTCCGAGACCACCAAGGGCTTTGGTGTCTCGTTTATGGAAGGCGTGGCCAAATGGCATCACGGCGTGCTGAACGAAGAGCAATGCAAAGCCGCTGTCAAGGAGATTGAAGACCGCATTCAGAAATTGCATAATAAATTGTAAATCGTAAATTGTCAAATTGTAAACATAGATGATTGCCTGCAGAAAACAATTCACCGACACGCTCCTGGAGCTGGCACGTGAAGACAAAGATATCATTGCCGTGACGACCGATGCTCGCGGCTCCGTCACCCTGGGCGATTTCGCCACCGCCCTGCCGCAGCAGTTTGTGGAGTGCGGCATCGCCGAGCAGGATGCCGTCGGCATCAGCGCCGGACTGGCCCATAGTGGAAAGAAGGTGTTCTGCTGCGGACCGGCCTGTTTCTATGTGGCCCGAAGCTTAGAGCAGGTGAAGGTTGACCTGGCCTACTCAGAGAATCCTGTCACCGTCCTGGGTGTCAGCGGCGGTGTGGCCTATGGGGCATTGGGTGCTACCCACCACTCGCTGCATGACATCGCCGTCCTTCGCACCTTTCCCGGCATGACCGTTTGCCTGCCGTCCGACTGGCGTGTGACGAAAAAATTAGTCAAATTCCTGGCCAACTACAATGGTCAATGGTCAATGGTCAATGGTCAATGGCCGAAGCCCTGCTACGTCCGTGTGGGCCGTGCCGCCGTGCCTGATGTCTATGAGGACGACAGCTTTGAGTTCGAGCTGGGCAAGGCCATCACTCTGCTCGATGGTAGTGATGTCACCCTCGTCGCCACAGGCGAGACGGTCTGGCATGCTTGGCAGGCTGGTCTCCGTCTCAGGGAGCAGGGTGTCGCAGCTCGTGTACTTGACTGTTCGTGGTTGAAGCCCTTCGACGAGGACGCCATCAGGAAAGCTGCTGCCGAGACAGGTCGCATAGTGACTGTAGAGGAGCACTCGCGCTTTGGCGGTCTTGGCGCCATCGTCTGCGAGGTGCTCTCTGAGAATCCCGTGCCTGTACGCATCCTCGGCATCCCCGATGAGAATGTCGTTCACGGCACCAATGCCGAGATCTTCCACCACTACGGCCTTGACGCCGAGGGCATCGTCCGTTCAACACTTGACTTTATCAAATGAACTATATCATCGCCATAGACCAGAGCACCAGCGCCACGAAAGCGCTGCTGTTCGACGAGCAATGCCGTGTGGTGGCCCGTAGCAGCGTCGACCACAACCAGTATTATCCGCAGTCGGGCTGGGTGGAGCACGATGCCGAGGAGATCTATCATAACATGGTGGAGGCCATCCGCATAGTGTTAAATGTTAAGAGTTCAGAGTTGAGAGACATTACTCAGACCCAGACAAAAGTCTCTCAACACTCAACTCTCAACTCTCAACAGTATTCCCTTAGCATCACCAATCAGCGGGAGACGGCTGTGGTATGGAACAGGAAAACGGGCAAGCCCATCGCCCGTGCCGTTGTCTGGCAGGACACACGCGGCGCAGCTCTGTGCCGTCAGCTTTTGGCCGATGGAATAGGCCCGACGGTGATGGCGAAGAGTGGCCTGCTCATCGACCCGAATTTCTCTGCCTCAGGCATAAAATGGCTGCTCGACAACACGCCGAGTGCCCGTGAGATGGCCTCAAAGGGCGAACTGCTGATGGGCACCATCGATACGTGGCTCATCTGGAAGCTCACGGGCGGTCGTGTGCACGCCACCGACACCACCAATGCCTCGCGCACCATGCTCTTCAACATCCACACGATGCGGTGGGACGACGATCTGCTGGCGCTCTTCGACATCCCCCGCTCGATGATGCCCGAGGTGAAGGCCTGCGACGAGATTTACGGCGAGACCACGGTCGAGGGACTGTTCCCTGAGCCTATCGCCATCGCCGGCGTCCTCGGCGACTCGCACGGCGCCCTCGTGGGACAGATGTGCTTCGACAAAGGCTCCGGCAAGGTGACCTACGGCACGGGTTCCAGCGTGATGGTGAACATCGGCCACGAACCGCTGACGCCGCCTGAGGGGCTGGTCACCAGCGTGGGTTTCTCGGCCTTCGGGAAGACGTGGTATAGTTTCGAGGGCAACATCTACAGCACGGGCGCCACGCTGAAATGGATGTGCGACCAGCTGCAATTAGTGGGGAAGCCGCAGGAGATGGAGGCCATCGCTACCAGCGTGCCTGACAATGGCGGCGTCTACATCGTGCCGGCCTTCAGCGGATTGGGTGCGCCTTGGTGGCAGAACGACGTCAAGGGTGCCATCGTCGGTCTCACCTTCGCCACGACGAAGGCCCACGTGGTTCGCGCTGCCCTTGAGAGCATCGCCTTCCAGATCAAGGATCTGGTTGATGTGATGACCTGCATACCTTCACCTGATGGGACGGCGGCAGCGAATTCTTCATTCTTCATTCTTCATTCTTCACTTAAAGAACTCTGTGCTGATGGCGGCCCCACGAAAAACCGTTTCCTCATGCAGCTGCAGGCCGACCTGCTCGGCACGCCCGTCGTCTGTACTGAGGTGGACGATGCCTCGGCCTTGGGTGCAGCATTGATGAATGGCTTCGCACGTGGCGTGTGGAAGAGTTTCGACGAGGTCATTCCCTTGCGCAAGGTCACAGAGGTTTACCAACCCGACTCTCAGCCCCTTACCTCTCACCTCTACGAAGACTGGCGAAATGCCGTGAAACAGCTTATCAAATAACTAAAACATAAAATCATGAAAAACGGAAAGACTTGTTTTGGCGTGATTATCGGTACACGCGCCTATTTCAACTCCGAGCTTGCCCGCGACGTGCGCAAGCAGTTGCTCAAGACGATGGACGACTTGGGCATCGAGTACATCATCCTGCCCGAGGACGCTACGCCCACGGGCTCGTCGAGCATCGAGACCCGCGAGGACGGTCTGAAAGTGTCGAAGCAGTTTCGCGAGCATCGTGACGAGATTGACGGTATCGTCGTCTCGCTGCCCAACTTCGGCTTCGAGATAGGTATCATCAACGCCATCAGCGATGCCGACCTCAACGTGCCCGTGATGGTGCAGGCCTGCGACGACGAGAACGACAAGGTCGACCTCGACAGCCGCCGCGATGCCTTCTGCGGAAAGATCTCGGTGTGCAACAACCTCTACCAGTATGGCATCCCTTTCACCGACACCACGCTGCACACCTATTCTATTTATAGTCCGCTGCTGGCGAAGGACTTGCTGCGCTTCGCCGCCGTCTGCCGTGTGGTGAACGGCCTGCGCCATTGTCGCATCGGTCAGATCGGCACCCGTCCCCTGGGCTTCAACACCTGCCGTGCCAGCGAAAAGCTGCTGCAGCGCTCAGGCATCACAGTCGTGCCTGCCGACCTCTCAGAGATTCTCTTCGCCGCTCAGAAGATTGCCAACGACGATCCGAAGCTGAAGGAGATGTGCGGTCGCATCCGCAACTACGCCCTCGTGCCCGAGACCTACCGTGAGAAACTCACCCTGCAGGCCAAGTTCGGCGTGGCCGTCGAGGACTGGATCAAGGCAAACGACGTGCAGGCTGTGGCCATCCAATGCTGGGACTCGCTGGAGCAGAACTTCGGCTGTGCCGCCTGTGTCACGATGTCGATGCTCTCAGACAAGCTCATCCCTGCCGCCTGCGAGACCGACCTCTCCGGAGCCGTGTCGATGTATGCCCTCGCCCTCGCCAGCCAGCAGGCACCGGCCCTGCTCGACTGGAACAACAACTTCGCCGAGGAGCGCAACAAGTGCGTCTGCACCCATTGCGGCAACTTCCCCCGTCAGTTTGTGGGCAACGACGACCTGAAGCTCGGGCCGCTCGGCGTTCTCGGACGCACCTTGGGCAAGGTCAACACCTTCGGCGCCGTCTATGCGAAGGTCTCAGAGGGTCCCTTCACCTTCTTCCGCATCTCCACCGACGATCCGAAGGGCATCATCAAGGCCTACCTCGGCAAGGGCGAGATCACCAACGACCCCTACGGCATGGACGGCTGTATCGCCGTGACGAAGGTCGATAACCTGCAGCAGCTGATGAAATACATCTGCAAGAACGGCTTCGAGCACCACGTGGCCATGTGCCGCACCGAAGTGGTCGACATCCTGCAGGAGGCCATCGAGACCTACCTCGGCTGGCAGCTCTACGTGCACGAGTAAGCAGACAGCCTTGAGGCTAAAAGCTGATACTTGAATCTGGGCAAGAGGTTGTACTAAGACAAAACCGCTGTCGCGATTCGCGACGGCGGTTTTCGTATACGCCCTACTATCTATCCACATAAGAAAAAATCTGCCTATTATTTGGCAGTTTCGGGAATAGTTACTATATTTGCGTCGTAAAAATTGTTGGTTTTCAAGTTGCGAGTGAAATGCAAGAATTAAGAACAGGAAGTGAACTTCAAGGCGGCAAGTACCGCATTGTGAAAAAGCTGGGGCAGGGAGGCTTCGGCATCACATACGAGGGTGTACAGACTGGGTTGGAGCGTCGAGTTGCTATCAAGGAGTTCTTTATGAAGGACTATTGTAACCGAGAGGCCAATACCTATCGGGTAACGGTTGGAACAGAGGGTAGCCGTAAGATGGTAGCTGACTACCGTATGAAGTTTTTGAAGGAGGCCCAGCTCATTGCCCGCATGGACGACGTGCGAGGCGTAGTCCGCATTCATGACATCTTTGAAGAAAATCAAACGGCCTACTACGTCATGGAGTTCATCCCCGGTGGCTCGCTGAAGCAGCTTGTGGCTGAGCGAGGGCGTCTGCCTGAGGCCGAGGCCATCGGCTATGTCAAGCAAGTGGGACAGGCGCTAGAGCAGTTGCATGGGCAGAATATCCTTCATCTCGACATCAAGCCTGAAAACATTCTGGTAAACAAGAAGGGCGAAGCCGTTTTGATAGATTTTGGTGTATCGAAGCACTACGATAATAGTGGCCACCAGACTTCGTCGACACCTGTGGGGCTTAGCAAGGGATTCGCCCCCACAGAGCAGTATCAGCAGGACGGCGTCAACCGTTTCTCGCCTGCGACAGACGTCTATTCACTCGGTGCTACCCTGCTCTATTTACTCACCGCTCAGGTGCCTCCTGATGCCAACTTAGTGTTTGAAGATGGTCTGCCTCCTCGTCCCTCATACATCTCTATAAATACATGGAGGGCCATAGAGCAGGCCATGCAGCCAAAGAGAAAAGACCGCATGCAAACGGTAGGAGCTTTCATGTCGGAGCTTGGCAAAACCGAAAAGCCCCAAGTCAGCACAGTGCAAGACACGTCGGGAACGAGGGTTGTCGAGAGCGTGGAAACTGTACTAAGTGCCGACAATGAGACTTCTACTCCGACCTTATTATCTGATGACGAGGACTCCCAAACAGATAATAACGGAAGGACTACCATATCTTTTTTTATAAAAGCATCCATCATACTCCTAGAAATCATATTTTTCCTGCTGATGTTCAATAACCGTCGAAAAGGGGAACCTGACAGTGAAGGTGTTATGATTCTTTGGGGCTATGCCATAGCTTCCTTGGGTGCCCTTATTTATCTGATAACCAACAAAAAATGGAATGTAATGTTGGTACGGATATTATCAACAGCAGCTTTTTTCATAAACACTTTATTGTTGCCGATGTGGAATCACTCCATGACGTTGTCCTATGTCGTGTTGTCAATAGGGTTATTTGTTATCTCGTCATTTTCACTTTGTGTGAATCGTAAGGAACAATGATAGTACCATAAGCTCCTAATCGAGGACAGTTGAATACAATAAAAAACGGTGAGACAATCTTGTAAAAACCAACAAAACCAAAAACATTAATGCAATGACAGAAATCTTAGGATTTGGTGAGACCGTGACTAGAGATGGTCAGCCAGTGGCGGATGTGGCCATTATGATAAAGGACAGGCCAACATACATCAGCAATATAGACGGCAAGTTCGAATTTGCACCAATAGAAGGGCGATTTACTATCGAGAAAATAGAAAAACCTGGCTATAAGATAGTGTCGCCCCAGTTACCGTTTGTGGCACAAGGTGAGACGGGTCCCATAAGGGTTGTGATGGAATACGACGAGGATGACCAACAGAGAGACATTCGCGAAAAAGGCAGATGGCTCTATGAGGAGGCGATGAGACAGGAGCAGCAAAGACTGTATGGCGATGCGGCTGACACGTTGATTATTCGTGCTGACCTAGACCCAATGAACGTACGATGGCAGTTCGAAACAGGCAAGTATATGCACAAATATCGTGACTACAAAACAGCCCAGGCCTTCTATAACAGGGCCATAAAGGCTGCTGAAGAGCTCTACGGCGAGAAGAACCAGTACCTGGCCCGCTGTTATGAGCTCTATGGTGACAATTATTTCGTCTGGAGGGTGTGGGGCGAGGACTCAGTTATGAACTATGCCGATGCAAAGAACTACTACCAGCGAGGAGGGCATTTCTGGTATTCCTTGTATGGTGAGGCCAACAACCACGTGGCCCGCGTCTATTTCAAGATGGCAGCCTGCTGGTTCAAACTTGAAAACAACACAAACGCCAAGGCGTGTTTGGAAAAAGCCATCGAAACCCTTCAAAACACGCCTAATCCCGATCTGAAGTGGCAGCAACGGATATACAATCTAAAGCAGAAGATTGAGGCTTAGCACCCTTATCGCCAGCTATACCGAGTGTGTCTATTACTGATGTCCACTACCTCCACATTTTTTACACTTCCCCGTTCCATTACAATTTTGGCAACGACCATTTCCACGACAACTTGAACAAACCTGTTTCGTGTTGCTGTATGTATTGATCATAAGACCATCACCTCCACAAATAGGGCATTTTCCAGAACCGTGACAATATGTCCTGGAATTGTATGGAGAGCTTGGATTCGAGCAGCTGCCTGTTCCTGCACAAAGATTACAGCGCTGACCTGATGGCGTGTTGCTATATCCACCATTATTTCCATTTTGGGGCAACATGGTGTTTCCGCCACCAACCGCTCCGCCACCAAGATGGAGGTGTCTCGTATCTCCGCGCTCAAAAAGCAGATATGAAGTAGTGGTTACATTACCCACATAGGGGAGGTTGGATGTCGAAGTCAGAAATAACATAACCGCACCTACATCCGAGACATAATAACCTGTATTTTGCTCCTTTAAATATTTCCTCCATTTTATATTGTACAGTATTTCATCACCACTATATACACTAGGCTGAGGTTCATCATTATAAAACAACCTATTCTCATATATGTGGAAAGTACAAAGGAACGGAGCCATTATGGTAGATGTCTGAACGCCCGTAATACTTGTACCTGTACAGGTATATGTTTCATCAAACAACAATTTACCATACTGAGATGATGACGAAGAGGTAGAAGAACCTGATGAGGAAGAGGAGCTTGATGCAGATGATGAAGAATTAGAAGAACTGGTCGAAGGGCTATTTGCTAATTGAGTTTGATCTTTTATCATATATTCATAGCCACCATGAGGGCTAACCTTCATATATATTCTTCTTTCTTTATTGTCAGTATCATTATATACATGAATAGAAACATTATATGAATCTTTTATCAGTATTTTATAAACAGGAAAGGTCTCACTACCTTCAATCGATCCTGCATAGACATTAAAGCCATTCCATTGCAACTCGTTAATCATACGATTTGCGAAATTAGCAACTTGATCTGAACTGTAGTCTGAATAATCGAACTCTAGTGAATAATCCCATTCTTTCTCTTTATGATTGTATTGTACACTTGAAATAGACTTATCAAATATGGTAAAATTATATCCTTCGAAGTTATAGGATTTAAAGAAATATTCATAGTCATCAATTTGGGCAGTCGTTCCTTTCCTGGCCATAGTGAGCGCTTCTTGATATGTTAGTCCATTTGCGTCTTTTGTCAACAGCCCCAAAGGATAATAAACAAGAAAGTCGATTTTCTTATTTGTGTTAGTCTGAGCAGATATACTAATAGAACTCATAACAAACACAACATATAACATCATCAATAGCATTCTTCTGTTCATAATTTTAAGTTTTTAAGTGGATAATATCAAGATAATTCTTCGGCTGCAAATGTAAACATAATTATTTGAATTACCAAATTATTTTCAAATAATTAAGCACAAAAGACACCAACATCTTCGAAAACATCTTTCACAAAGAATGGAGGCTTCGTAGACACCTGTCTCGGCTGGCAGCTCTACGTGCACGAGTAGGCAGATAGTATCTTTCTGCACAAAACAGTTTTTTCTGCAATCTAAAAAAATCTACGGTACACAAGTTTGTAGACCACAAGTTTGTGTACTAACGTTTTTTTCCTATCTTTTCGACCGAACAAACCCATAAATAGAGGAGATGACCCAGTTCGCTCCATAGTGGGCAGGGCAGATGTTGGAGAAGATACGCCACGCAAACAAACAAAGATAGCATTCTATGATAAAAACAAATAAGTAATGGAAACGATTGAATTTTTGGGTTTGGGCCTGCAGGCTTGGATTACGATTGTCACGGTGCTCACGATGTTCACAGTGCTGCTGTTCACGAAACTGCGCGCCGACCTGGTGTTCCTGGGTGCCATCGGCATCCTTTTCGTGACAGGTGTGCTCGATGCCAAAGAGGCTTTTTCGGGTTTCAGCAGTACCTCGGTGATTGTCATTGGCGTGCTCTTCGTAGTCGTGTCCGGACTGACGCATACGGGCGTGCTTCAATGGATTGTCAAAAACCTGCTGGGCCAGCCTAAGTCTTATCGTAAGGCCGTGGTGCGCCTGATGCTGCCCGTGACCGCACTCAGTTCCTTCCTGAGCAACACCACGGTGGTGGCTCACTTCGTAAATATCGTCAAGATGTGGTCGAAGAAAATGAATATCTCACCCTCGAAGCTGCTGATACCGTTGAGCTATGCCTCAGGCATGGGTGGTGTGTGTACGCTGATAGGTACGCCGCCCAACCTGATTATCTCAGGTCTCTATGCCGACCATACGGGCACCACCATGAATGTGCTGGCAACCACCATCCCCGGCCTGTTCTGCCTGTTCGTCGGCGTGCTCAGCATCATCGCCATGCGCCGATTGCTGCCCGACCGTAAGGCACCTGAGTCCGACTCAGAAGATACGGTGGAATATACCGTGGAGCTGATAGTCCCTTCCACCCATCAGTTTATTGCCAAGACGATTGGCCAGGCCGGCATGTTCAACGTTGAGGGCTGCCGCCTGTTGAAATGGCGTCATTTCGACAATGCTCCGATGCCTATCAATGAAAATGAGATTCTGATGGGCGGCGATCATCTGCTCTATGCAGGACGAACCAAGTCGATTGTTGATCTGTCCAAGGAGCACGGGCTGATTCTCGGCGACGAAGTTGTCAATGTGGGACGCGGCACCGCTATCTCCTCGCTCATCATGATTGCGATGGTGGTGGTCTCGGCCTTGGGTGTCATGCCGCTGTTGCAATGCGCATTCATCGCCGCCGCAGCCATGCTCCTGTTCCGCTGCTGCTCGCCCGACCAGGCTATGAAGGCCATTAACTGGGACATCCTCATGGTGTTTGCCGGTTCGGTCGTGCTGGGACTGGCCATCCAGAAGACGGGCATCGCCGAGCGGCTGGCCTTCGGCATCCTCGATGTATGCGGCACGAACCCCATCGTGGTGATGACGGCCATCTGCTTTGTGGGTACCTTTATTACTGAGTTCATCTCGAACACGGCAGCAGGTGCCATGTTCTTCCCCATCATGTACGAGGCAGCCGAGAAACTGGGCTATGAGCCATATCCCTTCCTCATCGCCCTGATGGTCAGCGTGAGCAGCAGTTTCGCCACGCCTATCGGGTCGCCCACCCACATGCTGGTCTATGGCCCTGGCGGCTACCGTTTCAGCGACTTTATGCGTATCGGTCTGCTGATGAACCTCATCATCCTCGCCGCCAACATCCTCATTGTCAACATCGTATATCCCTTAACACCGCTGCAATGAATAAGAATATAAAGTAACGTGAGTTCGACGAATTCAGAAGATGGCTAATTGATTGTCGACAACCCTCTCACATGCTATGCATGGTTTCTTCGGAAAGAAGCAATAGGCAGCCAGTGCTCCCAACAGAT
>JAGAAJ010000012.1 GCA_017615355.1 Prevotella sp. | reverse complement strand
GGTGACTCCGAGAATATGCAGAAGGGTCAGATCGTGACCTCACGCAAGCTCCGCGACGAGAATTCGATGCTGAAGCGTAAGGACCTGCGACTGGTTCAGGTGCGTGATGCTGTTCCCGCCACGTCAACCCAGATCCTGCAGGGTATCACCCGTGCTGCCCTCCAGACCAAGTCGTTCATGTCTGCCGCCTCCTTCCAGGAGACCACGAAGGTGCTCAACGAGGCTGCCATCCGTGGTAAGGTCGACCACCTCGAGGGTATGAAGGAGAATGTGATCTGCGGTCACCTGATTCCTGCTGGTACTGGTCTGCGCGAGTTCGAGAAGATCATCGTCGGCTCCAAGGAAGAGTACGAGCGCATGCAGGCAAACCGTAAGAACGTGCTTGACTTCGCTGAGGAGGTCATCCTCGACGAGAAGTAAGCATCTTCCCAATATCAAAGAAAAGGAGCATTGCCACTAGCGATGCTCCTTATTTTATGCTCCTGATGAAAGGCTCTTACGAGAGTCCTTCTATCAGGCCGTTCTCGATGGTGATGCGCTCTGCCTGCGGGCTCTTGGGCAGTCCTGGCATACGGAGCATGTCGCCCGCAATGGCCACAATCATCTCGCTGCCGCAGTTCAGGATCACGTCGCGGATGCGGATGGTGAAGCCTTCTGGCGAGCCGTAGCGCGTGGAGTCGGCCGTGAACGAGAACTGCGTCTTGGCGATGCAGACAGGGTAGTGGGCGATGGCACCGTCGTCGTCGGTAAAGGCGGCGCGCAGGTCCTCCAGCTTCTTCTTTGCCGTCTTGCTGTATTCCACGGCCGAGGCACCGTAGATGCGCTTACACACCTTTTCAATCTTGTCTTCCAGCACGTCAGTCTCCTTGTAGGTGAAGTGGATGGGCAGCGGCTGTTGCCTCTCTATCGTGTCGACCACGGTCTGGGCCAGCTCTGTGGCACCCTCGCCGCCCTTGAGGAAAGCCTCGTTGACGGCAAAGCCCACGCCCAGGTCCTCACAGTTCTTGCGTACGATGTCTATCTCCTCGTCCAGGTCAGTGTCGTGACGGTTGAGCGTCACCACGACAGGCTGTCCGAAGCCCTGCATGTTGCGGATGTGGCGGTTCAGGTTCTTCAAGCCTTCCGTCAGTCCCTTGGCATTGGGCTCCTTGATATGTTCAAGGTCTACGCCACCGTGCATCTTCAGACCCTGCGTGGTGGCAACGATGACCACCAGTCGTGGCTGCAGTCCCGTCTTGCGGCACTTGATGTCGAAGAACTTCTCTGCTCCCAGGTCTGCACCGAAGCCTGCCTCTGTCACCACGTAGTCGCTGAACGTCATGGCCATCTTCGTGGCCACCACGCTCGAGCAGCCGTGGGCGATGTTGGCAAACGGTCCGCCGTGGATGAAGGCAGGCGTGTGCTCCGTGGTCTGCACTAAATTAGGATTCAGCGCGTCGCGCAGCAGCACGGTGATGGCTCCGGCCACGCCGAGGTCCTTCACGCGGAAGTGCTTGCCGTCGGCCGTGATGCCCAGCACGATGTTCTCGATACGTCGCTGCAGGTCCTCCTCGCTGGTAGCCAGACAGAGGATGGCCATCAGCTCCGATGCTGGCGTGATGTCGAAGCCTGTCTCCGAGACGACACCGTCGCCCCTCAGACCTGTCACCACGTTGCGCAGCGAACGGTCGTTCACGTCGAGCACGCGCTTCCAGAAGATCTCACGCAGCGAGAAACCCTCCTTGCGGTGCTGGTAGAGATAGTTGTCGAGCAGGGCGCTGATGGTGTTATGCGCTGAGGTCACGGCGTGAAAGTCGCCCGTGAAGTGCAGGTTGATCTTCTCCATCGGCAATACCTGGGCATAGCCGCCACCTGCAGCACCACCCTTCATGCCGAAGCAGGGACCCAGTGAGGGCTCGCGCAGGGCTACGGAAGCCCGCTTGCCGATCTTGTTCAGTCCCAGCGTCAGGCCGATGCTCACCGTGGTCTTGCCGATACCCGCCTTTGTGGGCGAGATGGCCGTCACCAGGATGAGCCGGCTCTGCCTAACCTTCTTTTCATCGATGAGACCGATGGGCACCTTGGCCATATAGCGTCCGTATGGATCAATCTTCTCTGGGTCGATGCCCAGCTGGTTGGCAATCTCGCTGATGTGCTTCAGCTCGCATTCCCTTGCAATCTGTATATCCGTCTTCATACGTCTTATGTTAAAGTTAGTGGCTGCAAAGGTACGACATTTTTGTCACATATACAACAATTTATATAATAATGTGTCTCGAAACGGTGTGATGCCTTCAAACAGATCTTCATCGACCAGTTTGAGTTTGCGGTTAGAGAGTATTTTTGAGACAATAACAGACATTTCTACCTCACCCTTCCTTTGATGCGTGAGCGCATGCTGCGGACGGAGGGGCGCTTCACGTCGAGGACGGCGGCGATGGCCTCGTCGTAGCAGAGGTCGTCCTACATGATGAGGAAGGCGACGCGCTTTGGGACATAGAGCTCTATCTTTTAATTATTCGTAAAAATTACGCTGCGAGACGTAACATTTGC
>JAGAAJ010000011.1 GCA_017615355.1 Prevotella sp. | reverse complement strand
GACAAGAAAGTGTATTATACACAATATCACTCAACGTTTGACCAAATCTACGACTTTTCGCTCTCCTCTAACGACAGTTTTTCTTCATGGGGATATCTTGTTGTTGTTCAAAAAATGTCAGGAGGCATTCCTGGCTTCAAAGGTACGTATTATGATTTATGGCGTGATGATCATATCATAGGACGCTGGCTCGAAGGCATTGGCTGTGACACGTCGTATCCAGACATTAGTCATCCGTGGGATTATGAAGGTGGAGGCGAATGTATTCTCCTGGCATGTAGCGTGGGCGATGAAGTCATCTATTACAACAGCGAAGTGGAAGATCCATTCATCATGGGAGCCAGAAAAGGCCGCTTCGACTTCACTCATACCACCAAGATACAGCCCAAGACACCTATAAGGAGAGAGAAGAGCGATGAGGGGAGCCAGCTGCATGGTGAATACAGCGAACAGCAGTTGGGTATCTATCTTGATCAGCTCGACGATGCCTATGTGGTGTGCATTACTGACGAAACGGGCAAACCCGTCTATGGGAAAGCTATCAACGCAGGCAGCATCGTCGCCCTCAACATCGACATCTCCACCTACGCAGAAGGCCTCTATACCGTCACAGTAGAGAATAGCCAGGAGATATTCACAGGCGAATTCCAAGTACAAACAACGGGAATAGAGGAAAATGTTAAAATTGAAAAAGTAAAAAATGAAAGTATCTACAACCTTCAGGGTCAGCGCATCAGTTCCTTGCAGAAGGGATTGAATATCGTAAATGGACAAAAGGTTTACATAAAGTGAATAATCTATAAACTATCACAGAAGACAATGAAAAAGGTATTATTTGCAATTACTGCTCTGCTCATGCTTTGGAGCTGTAGCAATGAGGAAGAGACGATTCGACAAAACGATGTCGTCGGGAAATGGCAGAAAGCCGACAGCAAGGAAATAACCAATTCCCCTGACGTTTATACTTTCTATAAAGATGGCATATTTTCTTATGAAATAAATGGCGTTCTCTGGGCTACGGATTTGGAGGGGAACAAATTCCGCTACTATATAGAAGAGGATATAGAAGATGCTGCAAATTCCAGTTCTTTGTCAGGACATATTTTTTTCATTAAGGATGTTAAGAGACAACAGGGACCCAGGATGAAATTCGTACTGACGAATGAAGAACTCATTTTGCTTGATGACAATGATTATCGTCCTTCCATTCCATGGACGCCTCAGGTTCCTGTCGTCTATTATAAGGTCAAATGAATTAAACAAGTCAAATTGAAAAGGATCAGGGGACGGTTCTCTGATTCGCCAAATTGGATCAAAGAACCGTCCCGTGATCCTCCGCAATTTTAGAGCTCCTCATCATAAAAATAAATAATGTAAGAAAAATACAGAAGAAAATTTTGACGTTAGCGCTTTTATTACTACTTTTGCTACATCATTTCGAAACCTTAACAGAAAAAAGACAATGAAGAAAATTCTGATGATAATCCTGCTGGCAGTTGTCGTGCAGTTGGAAGCTAACGCAGTCCGAGTAAACAACAACAGCATTATATACGAAGTGGACTTGTCTGCCCATACTGCTGAGGTGATAGCGGTGGACGAGGGTTTCAGTGGAAAACTGGTCATACCCAATCCGCTTCAGTGGGGCAATGATGACTATTCTGTATTGGGAATAGCAGACAACGCCTGCAAGAATCGCCATGGAATAACGAGCGTAATCGTATCTGAGGGGGTGACGTATATTGGCAATTCGGTATTCGAGGGTTGCAAAAAGCTCACATCGGCAACGCTACCGGAAACGCTGACGTCTATTGGCAAGAAACTATTCATGGACTGCAAGAATCTCACGTCGGTAAACATCCCCAAGAATGTAAAGCGAATGGAGTATGCCACTTTTATGGGCTGTGAGTCGTTGACTAACGTCGTCCTTTCCGAGGGGTTGGAGTTTATCGGCACCTTCGCTTTTCAAGGATGCCTCAAGCTGGAGTCCCTCAACTTTCCGAAAAGTATCAATGAGATTGCGCCGTCAGCAGTCTCTAACACTGGCCTGACAGCTGTGAATATCCCCGGCAGCGGCAAAACCACTATTGGGAAAGAGGCATTCAGACTGTGTCAGGACCTCAAGACGATAGAAATAGGCGACGGTGTGGTGAGCATCGGTGAGGAAGCATTCTGGCATTGCTGGCGGACGGAAGCCGTAGTGATTGGCAATCATGTGAAAAAGATTGGTGCGAGGGCTTTTGTCTATTGCGACCTGTTGGAGAAGGTGACGTTAGGCGAAGGGCTGGACACCATTGGCGTCAACGCCTTTGACGGTTGCTATAGCTTGAAGGAAGTCCATGTCTCCAGCCTGAAGGCATGGTGCAGCATCACCTTCACAGACGTGATGGCTTTAGACATAGCCATTGACAACTTGGGCGGAAATCCGTTGTCTATTGCCAAGCATCTCTTTGTCAACGGCGAAGAGGTTAAGAACGACCTCGTGATTCCGGAGGGCGTGACAAAGCTGGCCGAAGGCTTGTTCAGAGGTTGGAATGAACTGACGTCGGTCGCGATACCCGGAAGTGTGAAAGAAATAGGCCACTACGCCTTTGACAAGTGCAAGAACTTGAGCAGCGTTTCCCTTCAGGAGGGTACGGAGACGATAGGCATTCATGCTTTTTTGGAGTGTGAACAACTGAAAGAGATTGTTATTCCCAACAGTGTGACGACTCTCGGCAACGGTGCCTTCTCTAATTGTACTGGAATAACGTACGCCAAGGTGGGCGATGGCGTGACGACACTCGAGCCAACAGTGTTCTGCGTCTGTAGCAGTTTAGCATCTGTATCATTGCCCGATGGGTTGACGATGATAGGCAGTAGTGCTTTCGCGGGTTGTAGCTTTAGCACGATTGATATTCCGGCGCAGGTGACGAAGATAGACATCAATGCCTTCTCTGGTTGTAAAAAATTAGCCAACATCTATGTTCATTCTTCCGTTCCAGCCGAGATTTTTCAGTATACATTCTGGGAGAATACCTACTATAAGGCAACGCTTCACGTGCCGACAGGGAGTAAGGAAGCATACACTATGGATGCCAACTGGAAGAGATTCACGAAAATCGTTGATGATGTCGAGCCTTCGGCTATCCTGTCGCCTATGACTTGCGAGGAGCCTCCCATGATTTACGATCTCAATGGCAATCGCATCACCGGAACGCCCCGCCCTGGCGTGTATATCCGTGAAGGCAGGAAGGTGGCGATCTGGTAAAACGAGACGGTGGAGACTCTGACATCACGGTAGGCAGTGGTTCTTGCTTCCTTTCAGTAGCGGAAAAGCCAAGCGGGCGATTGGCTGGATCGTCGGGGACGGTTCTCAGTGATCAATTTCAGGCGTAAAAATTTGGCAGATGAAAAATAATGGTGTATTTTTGTGGTCATACAGCCAACAGACAATGGCGCGACTTGCACGAAGACCTTAAAGGAAATATGCAAGATATGCAGGAAGATATTTCATGGCACCTTCTTTGAAATAGTCTTTCGTGTAAACGAGGTAGCGGTTTCGATTTCCCGTTTCCTCAAAATTTATTTGGCCATTTTTCCCATAATTCTCAAAATTTATTTGGCTTTTTCTCCAAAATTCTCAAAATTCTAGTTTTAATAGGATGGTAGGGGACTGGCACTTGTCTCACCTCCTAAGGATTAATCAGCGTTTATTGAACGTCAGCTGCAGCTTGCCGATGAAGGCCCCATGCTTGCCGTTCTGGTCGACGGGTACTGCACGGCCGCTTTGGTCATTGACGTACTCCAGCTTCTCCAGATAGGTGTGGCTGTGGCCGCCCAAGACGAGGTCGATGCCCTGCGTGCCCTCGATGACACGCTCATCAGGACACTCGCCCTTCGCCCAACCTAAGTGGCTCAGGCAGATGACATAGTCGCACTTCTTCTTATTCTTCAGCAAGTCAACCATCTCCTGTGCCTTTGCGATGGGGTCGAGGTAGACCAGCGGCTCATAGTTCTTCGTAAAGACCAGACCGTCGAGCTTCGGGCAGAGGGCGAAGACGCCAATCTTGATGCCCTTCCTTTTTATAATAATGTAGGGCTTGACGATATCCTTCAGCTCCGTATCGCCGAAATCATAGTTAGCACAGATGATGGGGAACTTGCACATCTTGAAGATGCGGATCATATTGTCGAGGCCGAAGTCGAACTCATGGTTGCCGATGGTGGCTGCATCGTAGTGCATCTGATTCATCAGTCCCACCTCGACGTCGCCCTTGAACATTGAGTAATAGGCTGAGCCCTGCGAGAAGTCGCCGCTGTCGAAGAGCAACAGGTCGGGGTCTTGCTGGCGCTCCTGCTCCACGATGGCCATACGGCGAAGGAAGCCGCCACGGTCGGCCAGCAGCGTGTCAGCCAGGTTCTTGTTCAGGGGCATCACGGTGGAGTGTGTGTCGTTGGTGTGCAGAATGGTGAGCGTCTTCTGTTTCTGTGCGCTGACGCTCAGTGTGAGCAGCAGTGCTATGGCGGTAATAATATGTTTCATGTTCTTGTGGTTTTATGGTGATGATGTCTATTGCTGAATGGTGATGCGGCCTTCCACCTTGGCATCTACCTCCTTGCCTTCTGCCTGCATGGCCTTGAAGTAGTTCATGATGAGGAAGCGCGAGTTGTCCTTGTCCTCTTGTGGTGACACGGTGTTGGTGCCGCTCTTGAAGGCCGCCATACCGTCGTTGCCCTGCACGATATAGTCGATGGTAACGGCGCGATATTCACGCTGCGGGTCAATCTCCTCACCATTAAGGCAGGCCGATACCAACTTGCCATCGCTGGTGATGACCATCTCCACACCGTGACTCACGCCCTCGCCGCCACGCTTGGCAATCTGTGCGAAGAGCTCCATCACCTTGTCACCCTTCAGCGTGGTGAAGGCAATCTTGTTCTCGAAAGGCGCGATGTCGTTGATGTCGCCATAGGTGACAATGCCCTTCGACAATGCGGCACGTATGCCGCCGATGTTGTAGACGCCGAAGTCGGGCTTCTCGCCATAGTCCTTGCCCGACCATACCAGGATGTCGGCCAGCAGGTTGCTGATGCCGCTCTCAGGACGAGCGACGGCCATGTCACGGGCAGCAACGCCCATCACGGGGCTCATCACCTCGTCTACCTGTGCCTTGAAGGGAGCCAGGAAAGCGGTGCCTTGTGAGTTGGGCTCATTGTCGAAACGGTTGTTGACAAGGATTCTTGAGCGTTCCACGCCAGCTATCTGAAAGTGCGTGGTGCAGCCCACAGCCATCGCTGCGACGGCTCCGAGGGCAAAGATTCGGAAGGATGTATTCATATCGTTATTGGTTTTTCCCCTGCAAAAATACACATTATTCCTGATTCACAAGAGGAAAGAATGGGTTAAAGTAGTTAAAAAAGCTTAACAATAGAAACAAAACGCTCAACACTCAGCTCTCAACTCTCAACTTTTTCGTACCTTTGCAGCCGCTTTTCGGCGTAACCGATGGCGGGAAGATAGGAGAGTTGCCCGTTATGTTGCGTTGGAACGATACAACAATTTAATTATTAGTAGTTTAATACAATGGATTTAATTAAAGTTGCTGAAGAAGCATTTGCAACCAGCAATCAGGCCAAGGCTGCTGAAGGCGGCAAGAAGTTTGAGGAGTTCGCTCCTGGTGACACCATCACCGTTGGTTACAAAATTATCGAGGGTTCCAAGGAGCGCATCCAGCTCTATCGCGGCGTAGTCATCAAGATCTGCGGCCATGGCGACAAGAAGCGCTTCACTGTCCGTAAGATGTCTGGCACCGTGGGTGTGGAGCGTATCTTCCCCCTTGAGTCGCCCAATATCGACAGCATCGAGGTGAACAAGCACGGTAAGGTGCGTCGCGCCAAGCTGTACTACCTGCGCAAGCTCACGGGTAAGGCTGCCCGCATCAAGGAGAAGCGCGTTGCTGTGAAGAAGGAAGCATAAATTCTTTATGTAGAAGTACCCCACGAAAAAAGAACGTTAGATGGATTCCGTCTAACGTTCTTCTTTTTTCACAAAAAAGTTTAATATATTTGGTGGTATGCGTTTTTTTCCTTAACTTAGCCGCACATTTACCAATGCTAATCTGAATGGATACAGAAAAACGTCACAATAATTATTGTGTTATCTTAGCAGGAGGCCATGGACGCCGCCTCTGGCCCAGCAGCCGAAAGGCATGTCCAAAGCAGTTTGTCGACTTTTTCGGGACGGGCCGCACGTTGTTGCAGGCCACCTATGACCGCATGGCACGCATCATTCCTGCGGAGAATATCTTCGTCACCACTCGTCGCCGCTATTACAACCTGACGCGGCAACAGCTGCCTGAGCTGCCGGAAGAAAACATCCTGGCTGAGCCTGTCAACCGCAATACGGCGCCGTCGGTGGCATGGGCTGGTGTCCGTATTCACCGTCTCTGCAACGATGCCCGCATCATCGTCCTGCCTTCTGACCAGATGATCATCAACGAGGACAGCTTCTGTCAGTGTGTGCTGCGCGGGCTCGACTTCGTGGCTGAGAACGACATCCTCCTCACGATGGGCATACAGCCTACGCGTCCAGAGCCTGGCTATGGATACATACAGATGGGCGAGGCCACATTGACCGATGGCATCACAAAGGTGAAGTCATTCACGGAGAAGCCTGAGCGCGAGTTTGCCCGACTGTTCATGAACAGCGGCGAGTTCCTCTGGAATACCGGCATGTTCCTCGCCAACGTCAACTACCTGCGCGAATTCTTTCTCAACACCATCAAGGATATCAGTGCCCGACTGGCGCCGGTGAGGGAGATGAACTCAATAGACGACGAGCTGCGGTATGTGCAGCTGCATTTCCCCGCCTATCCCAACCTGTCGATGGACAAGGCCACGTTGGAATTGTCGGGCAATGCCTATGTCATGCGTTGCAACTTCGGCTGGGCCGACATCGGTACGTGGCACTCCATCTACGAGTTCCGCCAGCGCAAGGAGGGCGACAACGTCATCATCGACTCTGAGGTGCTGCTGGAGAACTGCACGGGTAATATCATCAAGCTGCCCAAAGGACACATCGGCGTGATCAACGGCCTCGACGGCTACATCGTGGCTGAGCAGGGCGACGTGCTCCTCATCTGCAAGAAGGGCGATTCCTCCTCGCTCATACGCAAATACGTGAACGAGGTGGGCATCCGCTACGGCGAGGAATTCACCTGATTACTGATAGATAAGTGTGGTAAGGCGCTCAGGGGCAAACAGTTCCTGGGCGCTTTGCTGTAGGTCGGCGGCTGAGAGCGTGGCGATATGCGCCATCACGTCGTTGACAGTCCTTACTTTACCCGTATGCAGGAAGGTACGGGCACAGTCAAGGACGGTCTGCTCGCGGTTTTCAGCGGCAATGGCCAGCTGGCCCTGTAGCTGTCGCTTGGCGGCACGCAGCTGACTCTCGCTCAACGGCTTGTCTATCAGACGGTCGAGCTGTTGTCGCACCAGTCGAAGGCAGCGCTTCGTGTCGTCAGGATCACAGCCGAAGTAGATGCTCCACATGCCCGTGTCGCTGTAGCTCACCATCGAGCTGTCGACGGTGTAGACGAGGGCGTTGCGTTCGCGCAGCGCCATGCTCAGCCGCGAGTTCAACGCCGGGCCGCCAAGGATATTGTTCAGCAGATAGAGTGCCCAGCGGCGTTCGTCGCCAGCGGCGTAGGCACGGGTGCCCACCATCACATGGGCCTGGTGGGTGCCGCGATCCCTTGTAATGGTGGAAGGTAGATGGTGATGGTTGATGGTGGAGGGTTGATGGTGGAGGATGGAGGGAGATTTGTCTGAGGCGGGAGTATTCTCCTTCCACCTTCCACCATCAACATTCCACCTTCCACAGGAAACAAACAGCACGCAGTTCTCTGGCTGATACCATTTCTGTCTAAAGCGGAGCGCATCGGCCGATGTGTAAGAACGCACCTGTTCGCTGGTGCCAAGGATGTTGTGGCCAAGGGGATGGCCCTCGAAGAGGATGTTCTCGAAATCGTCGTAGATAAGCTCGGCGGGCGTGTCCTCGTAGCTCTCTATCTCGTCGCACACTACCTCGCGTTCTTTCTCCACCTCATTCTCAGGATACTGGCTGTGGAACACGATGTCCTGCAACACGTCGAGTGCACGGCGAAGGTGGCGCTGTTCGATGGCACAATAATATACGGTGTCCTCCTTGTTCGTGAAGGCATTGAGCTCGCCGCCCAGTCCTTCGATGGCGTTGATGATCTGCGTAGCAGTACGCCGTTCTGTGCCCTTGAAGGCCAGATGCTCGCAGAAATGAGCCAGTCCTTGTTGCTGCGGCGTCTCATGACGGGAGCCGGCATGTACGGCGATGCCGCAGTAAGCCACCTGCGACGTGCTGGGCAGGTGAAGCACCCGCATGTCAGGATGTTCAATGATTCTGGACGACATCTTCATTGGAATATCCGTCATTTCCTAACGTATGAAACTGGTTCTGACAGGACTCTCCAACTCGGGATGCCCATCCTCGCTGACATTCAACTTGCGAATCATCCAGGCCATGTTGCGTCCCAGCGTTCGCATCGTCTGCATGCCCTCTTCGTCCTGTGCAGCCTGTCCGGGAGTCTGTCCATAGGCCATGTTCCAATACTGTGAACTGACCAGCGGCATATTCATCATCGTGAAATACTTGTTCAGACGGTCGAAGGCTGCCGAGGCACCACCTCTGCGACAGGCCACGACGCTGGCTCCCGGCTTGAAGCGCAGGTCGCCGCCAAGCGAGTAGAACACGCGGTCGAGCAAAGCACATAACGAGCCGTTCGGCCCTCCATAATAGACGGGCGAACCAACGACAAGACCATCGATACCATCCTTCACGGCTCTCCATACTTTATAATACAGGTCGTCGCGGAATGTGCATCTTGCACCATTCCTTCCACACATGCCACAGGCGATGCAGCCCTGTACGGCCTGCTTGCCGATGCTGATGATCTCAGTATCAATGCCCTCGTTGTTCAGGGTCTTTGCCACCTCGTTCAGGGCCGTGAACGTGTTGCCGTTCTCTCGCGGGCTTCCATTGATCAATAATACCTTCATATCCTTGTCAAAATCATAAAGTATCTAAATGTTGGGCACAAAGTTACCTGTTTTTTCCCAATTATCACTATCTTTGCAAATAGTTTTAAGTGAATTTAGGAAATACCGGAAAGCAGAATCATAACACATCATAACGAGCAACATGACACCAAAAGAACAAAGAAACGAGCATCTGGCTCAGACCATCATCAAGAATCTGCAACGTCGCCATATCGAGGGTTTCTACTGTCCTACGGGCGAGGAGGCTGTGAAGAAAGTATCCGAACTGATCGAGGATGGCAGCTCCGTGACTTGGGGCGGCACAATGACCGTCCGCAACCTGGGCATTCCCGATGCATTGAGGAAAAGGGGCACCCTACAGGTGCTTGACCGCGACCTGGTGAATACTCCCGAGGAGAAACAGGCCATGTATCTCAGGGCCTTCTCGACCGACGTCTACCTGACGAGTGCCAACGCTATCTCCGAGGATGGCGTCATCGTAAATATCGACGGCAACGGCAACCGTGTGGCTGCCATCACCTGGGGACCGAAAAAGGTGATCTTCGTGATTGGCTTGAACAAGGTGGCGCAGACGGTAGAAGCAGCTCTTTCAAGGGCCAGAGGAACGGCATCGCCCATCAATGCCGCACGCTTCGACATCAAGACCCCTTGTCAGACGGACGGCGTGTGCCACAACTGCAACTCACCCGAGAGTATCTGCAACTACGTCCATTTCCTCAGAAACTCACCCCATGGCCGCCATCTCGTCGTGCTGGTTGGTGAGGAACTGGGATATTAAAGACGCAAAGAAATTGTAACAAATCAGTTAGCAGATCATTCCCAGATGACCTGCACGAGGGTCTGTCCAACGGCCTTCAGCGTGTTTTTGTCGATGTGCTGCATGTCGTCGCTGACGGTGTGCCAAGTGGGACCAAAGGAGCTTTCGCTGTTGGGATAATAGGGGATGATGTCGATGCAGGGAATATGGGCAATCTCGTTGACAGGCAGGTGGTCGTCGGTAATGGCGCCTGACTCCTCATGCAGGAAGTAGCCGCTGTAACCTGCCGTGAATGCTGCGCTCCACACGCGGTCTACCACAGAATTCGCATACTTTGTAGAATAATATTCGCGATAGAAGCGAGCCTGCTGGCCACCCACCATGTCGAGCAGGATGCCGAAACGGGCCTTGTAGCCAGGCTTGTGCGGATTGCGAGCCCAATACTGCGAGCCCAGACACCATGATTCGCTGTCATTGTGGGAACCCCAGTCTTCGGCATCGAAGCAAATGAAATCGATGCCGATGTTGAGAGTTGAGAGTTGAGAGTTGAGAGACGTTTCATCGGCGTTAGAAGAGTCACTCAACTCTAAACTCTTAACTCTTAACAAACGGGCTAGTTCGAGCATGACGGCCACACCACTGGCACCATCGTTGGCAGCCATTACGGGCTCATGGTGCTTAGATTCGTCGGGGTCGTTGTCGGCCCAGGGACGGCTGTCCCAATGGGCGCAGATGAGGATGCGGTCAGAGAGCTCGGGTTTGTAGCTGGCGATGATGTTATTGGCCAATAGCGGGGTGCCATTGAAACCGTGTACGGTGGTGCGCTGCTCCGTTACCTGCAGGCCGTAGTCCTGAAACTTACTGGCTATCCATTGTCCGCATTGCTCATGGGCATCGCTGTTCATCGTGCGCGGACCGAAGTCGCACTGCTTTTGGCAGAAGGCGTAGGCAGAATCAGAATCGAAGCTGACATCGACAGGTACAGAAACATGTATGTCAGATGTTGCAAATTGGGTGTTGTTTACCTTCGAACCTCCGCAGGATAGTATCGTCAAGGTTAAAGTTAGCGTTGAAAATAGTTTGTTCATCTGTGTTCTTGAACTTGTTTCATAACTCTGAGGAAATTGCCTCCCCAAATCTTCTGGATATCGTCGTCATTGTAGCGGCGCTTAAGCAGTTGGCGGGTGAAGAGCGAGAGCTCGCTGGCATTGGCCAGGCCCGGCACGCCGCCGTCGCCGTCGAAGTCGGTGCCAAGTCCCACGTGGTCGATGCCCATCACCTGGATGGCGTGGTCGAGGTGAGCCATCACGTCGTTAATGTTAGCGTTCCCGTTAGCGTTGAGAAATCCTGGGTAGACCGTGATTTGGCAGACGCCGCCTTTCTTCGCCAAGGCACGCATCTGGTCGTCGGTAAGATTGCGCGGATGGTCGCAGAGGGCGCGACACGACGAGTGGCTGCACACGATGGGCGTCTTCGAGATGTCGAGGGCATCATAGAAACTCTTCTCGTGGGCATGGCTCAGGTCGACCATCAGGCCGAGCCGGTTCATCTCTGCAATGACTTCTCTGCCGAAGGGACTCACGCCGCCATAGGTTTGCTCGCCCTTGGCCGAGTCGCAAAGGTCGTTGTCGCCATTGTGGCATAGAGTGATATAGACGATGCCGCGATTGGCGAAGTGCTGCACGTTGGCGAGCTTGCCCTCAAGGGCCTTGCCGTTCTCGATGCCCAGCATGATGCTTTTCTTGCCTGCCTGCTTGTTCTGCCATAGCTCGTCGGGCGTACGGGCAAGGGCCAGATGTGCGGCGTTGTCGCCGACGATGGTCTCTATCTTGTCGAAGATGCTGTTAGCATAGGCATAGGCGGACTCCTCCATCTTCTGCGGGATGTAGGCCACCATGATGGTAGCATCGAGGCGCCCTTCGGTCATCTTTGGCAGGTCAACGAGGATGCGACTGTCGCGAGTGGCGAAGTTAATGCCCTGCGGAAAGAACATCGGCGTGTCGCAATGGGTGTCGAGGGTGAGGATGCGGTCGTGCAGGCGCTGTGTCTTTCGGTAGGTGCAGGCCTCATCCACAAGCCAGCGGAAGAGCGGCAGCCCGTCTTCGCCCATACACTCAGGATGCCATTGCACACCCAGCATCGGCTTGCTCTCGGTACTTTCGATGGCCTCAATGATGCCGTCGGGGGCTGTGGCGCTGACACGGAAATGCGGGCCAGGCTCCAATACTGCCTGATGATGGAAAGAGTTGACAGCGTTTCCTGTCAACTTATATAATAATGTATCAGGCTCAATGCTGATGCTGTGGGTGGGCACATGGCGGTCGGCATCCTGCGAGTGCTTGATATCGGTGCTGATGTGCTGCGCCACCTTGCCGCCTAAGGCCATCGCCATCGTCTGGATGCCACGACAGATGCCGAGGATGGGCAGCTGGCGGTTGAAGGCCAGACGGGTAATGAGCAGCTCGGGCAGGTCGCGCTCGTCGTTGATGCCGCCAAGCTGCGGCTGCGGCTGCTCGCCCTGATAGAGCGGATTGATATCGGCGCCACCAGTTAGCAGTAGGGCATCGATGCGATTGAGAGTGGTGAGTAATGAGGGGCAATCGGTAAAGGGAGGGATAATGAGGGGTATGCCGCCAGCCGCCAACACCTGTTTGTAGTAGCCCTCGGCAAGCTTGGCTGTCTGTTCACCATAGTTCGCCGTGATGCCTATGACGGGCCGCTCGTCGGCAGGGAAACCGTCGTAGCACTGGTCCGTCTGTTGCTGAAGGTTGAAACGGTTCATGCCTCTTCTGCCTCTTCAAAATGCACGGGAATCTCGCGTTTGATGCTCTGCTCCAAGGAAATGAGCGTCTCTGTAGCCACCACGCCGGGAATCTCCTGCAGCTGTCCGTTGAGCAGGTTCATCAGCTGCTCGTTGTCGCGGGCGTAAAGCTTCACCATCATGGTGTAGGGGCCTGTCGTGAAATGGCACTCCACCACCTCGGGGATATGTTCCAGACGCTTCACCACCTCCTTGTACATCGAGCCGCGCTCCAGCGTGATACCCACATAGGTGCAGGTGCGATAGCCCAGGGACTTGGGGTTGACGTCGAAGCCGCTACCTGTGATGACATCGCCCTCGATGAGACGCTGCACACGCTGGTGGATGGCGGCACGCGACACGCCGCACTCGGCGGCTACGTCTTTGAATGGGATACGCGCATTCTTCGAGAGAATGTTCAGGATTTTCTTGTCGAGATTATCAATTTTTTCCATCTTTTACTGAAAAGTTTTCAATTTGTCAGCAAAAGTAAGTAAAAAGAATGATATAAACAACAAAATGCGCATGTTTTTTCTCAAAACATGCGCAAATTGTTATTTGGGGAGTAAAATTACTTCTCGATACTCACCAGCTCCACGTCGAAGATGAGCGTAGAATAAGGCGGGATGTTGCCGGCCTGGCGGTCGCCGTAGGCCAGCTCCTGCGGAATGTAGAGCTGCCACTTCGAGCCGACGGGCATCATGGTGAGGGCCTCTGTCCAGCCGCGAATCACCTGATTGGCCTGGAAGGTGGCGGGCTCGTCGCCGTGTTTCGATGAGGCATCGAAGACGGTGCCGTCAATCAGCCTACCCTCATAGTTCACCTTCACCTTGTCGCTGGCTTGCGGCACTGCGCCTTCACCCTTCACCAGCACCTTATACTGCAGGCCGCTTGGCGTGGTGATGACACCCTCCTTCTGCTTGTTCTCAGCTAGGAAGTCGCGGCCGGGCTTCGACAGACGCTCAATGCGTACCTCGTTGTTCTGCTGCTGCTTGGCCTTGAAAGTATTGTCGGCGACATCAGTCTTCATCACGGTAGTGTCTGACAGCAGGGCATCGGTAAAACCACGATAGACCAGCATGTCAATGATGCTGTCGGGAGTGTCGGTGAAATCCTGCTTCATGCGCATAATCATACCTTCTTTCAGCTGATTGCCTATCTGCTGTCCAGCCCGGCGAGCCACTTCGGCAGGACTGTCGTCACCCAGCACAGTCTCGTTGAAGCCGCGCACAAAGTCAGCCATATAGGCGGTGTCCACCTTGAACTGCTGCTGCAGATAGGGGATGAGGCCATTGGTGAGCATCATACCTGCTGCATAGCTCAGCGTATCGCTGCTGCTGGCAAGGGTTACGGGCACAGGAGCCTCGACGACGGGCTGCTGCTGTTCTTTCTTCTTTTTCTTTCCTGCCGTAGCGGTAGTGAAAGAAGCACCCGCCACAAGGAGGGCGAGTGCAATAGTGAGTATCCTTTTCATATCGGATTATTCAACGATGTCAAGCAGTTTGACATTGAAGATCAGGGCCGAGAAAGGCTTGATCTGGCCAGCCTCGCGGCTGCCGTAAGCCAGCTCCTGCGGGATGTAGATCTCCCACTCAGAGCCAACGGGCATCATGCTGAGAGCCTCAGTCCAACCAGGAATAACCCTGTTGAGGGGGAAGGTGACGAAGCCTTCTTCCTGATTCTTCGAGGTGTCGAAGACGGTACCGTCGATGAGGCGGCCTTCATACTCCACCTTCACCACCTGCTCCTTGGTGGGCACCTTGCCAGTACCCTGGGTCAGCACCTTGTACTGGAGGCCGCTCTCGGTGGTCTGCACGCCGTCCTTCTTCTTGTTCTCTTCCAGGAACTGCTCGCCGGCCTTGCGGTTCTCACCGTACTTCTCCTCCATCTCCTTGGTCTGCTTGTACTCCTCGTAGGCCTGAGCCTTCGTGCGCATCAGCATGTTGAACTCAGCATTCATCTGTGCCATCTTTTCAGCATCCAGGAGGGGCTTTTTGCCATTGAACACATCAAAGAAGGCAGCCAGGAAGTTGTCGCGTGAGAATGTCTTGGTGGTGTCACCATCGTAGAAGTAGATCTTCTCAGCTTCCGAGAGGTAGGAGGCATTGAGATCCAAGCCCACCTGCAGGCCCACGAAATAGGCAGCCTTGGCCTTGTCTTCGCCAGCGCTGAAAGCATCGTTCACACCACGCAGGAACTCTGCATAGTAAGTAGAATCCAGCTGATACCTGTTCTCCAGCATACCGCTGCCTTTCACCTGATTAGCCAGCTGATTGCCGAGTGTGTAGCTCAGCGAGTCGATGTCAGTCTTAACGTCGGCCTTGGGAGGACGAGTCTGATTGCACGAGGCCAGTGTGATGGCCGCAACGGCCATAATGGCCATGATTGAAAGCTTTTTCATTGTTTTTTTGTTTATGTTTTGAATTGTGATTATATTTTTCGTTTTCGTCTTCGTTTACTTCATTACTTCTATCAGCTCCACATCAAAGATGAGCGTGGCAAAGGGAGGAATCATCTGTCCTGCGCCACCCTCGCCGTAAGCCAGACGGTAGGGGATGAAGAAACGGTACTTGCCGCCCTCCTGCATCAGCTGCAAGCCCTCAGTCCATCCGGCGATGACCTGCTGCAGGCCGAAGACGGCGGGTTCGCCACGCTGCACGCTGCTGTCGAAGACGGTGCCGTCGATGAGGAAGCCCTCATAGTGGCACTTCACCTGATCCTTCGCCGTGGGGCGCTTGCCGTTGCCTTCCTTCAGCACCTGATACTGCAGGCCGCTTGCGGTGGTGATGACGCCTTCCTTCTTGGCATTCTCCTTCAGGTATTTCTCGCCTTCCTCCTTGGCGGCCTTGCCCTTCTCGGCACGCTCAGCCGTCATCTTCTGTTGCTGCTGCATGAAATAGCCTTCCACGATGAGCTGGGCCTCGCGGTGCGACACCTTCAGCTCGTTGCCCTCCAGCACGTCGCGGATGGACTGTGCAAAATCGTCGATATTCAGGTCTGCGCCGGCTCCCATTTGTGCCAGCTGCTGGCCGATGCCCAAGCCAAGGGCATAACTCAGTTTATCCATGTTTTCTCTATATTAAATAATGTGTACTTTGAAAAATGCGTGCAAAATTACTCATTTTCTATGACACAACATAATAAAGACCAAAAAATTAGTTTTTTTTGGCAATCTCATCATTCAATTACAAAAAGCCCCCGAAATTGGGGGCTTTTTATAGTGGATCAAGGAATCACCACCTTCATCCGAGAATAAAAATGAAAGATCTTTACTTGATCACCACCTTGCGGCCGCCAATGATGTAAAGGCCGGGAGAGAGTTGACGATTGGAGGAATTGCTATTCACTATTCTACGGCCGCTGAGGTCATAGCAATCTTCTGATTGCAGATTGTCAGGTTGTGAATGGTAAACATCCTGGATGCCTGAGGCATAGAATTCCGTAGCCTGAATACCGATAGAGCCCAATACGAAGTCGGAATTCCTTGCAGCATCAGTATAGAAGACGATGACATAGTCGCCTGTCTCAGGGATATCCATCTCCATCATCTGCTGCTGAACGCCTGTGAACTTGTTGGCTACATTGCCACCGATATTAACGGTTGGCGTGTATGTCTGCGAAGCTATCTCCTGTCCGCTTAGGGTCTCTATGGCGATGGTCACCGGCTTGAACTCGGGCTGATTCCAATTACACAGTTTATACCTGAAGACGTAATGTCCTGCGTGCAACGTCATATAGGAACGGGCTGTGTTATCGCCGAATTTTGCCCATGCGGCCTTGGCCCTGGTTGTAGCGTTCTGAACGAGCAGTCCATATTCAAAGGCTCGGGTGGAATTCGTGAAACGAAGAAGACGAGGGCCGTCAGTATATGGCAGACCGCCACCCACACGCTTTGACGAGCCATTGCTCACGTACCAGCCCAATGGCACGGCGTTCTCGATATTTGTGTATAATCTGTTGAGGCTGTAGGATCCCTGCGAAGAGACATAGTTGACCAGGCATGAGGCCTGTGCAGTCATGTCCTTGTTGTCCGTCACCACCACGCGCAGGTTGTGTTTTCCTGAGGAAGGGGCGGCCAGCGTCGTGGTATAGGGAGTGTCTTTCAATGAGTCCAACAGCGTGTTGCCATCGTAGAAGTCAACCTTGACCACCTGACCGTTGGGAGCTTTGGCAGTAGCTTTTATGGTGAGGTCAGGGAAAACGACTTCGTCCTTCGGAGCCATACAGAAATGAACGGCATCGCCAGCAGGCTCGGTGATGTGCGTCTGGGGCATCTTCAGGGAGAAACGCTTGCAGAAGTTCCAGATGAGGGTGCGATTCTGATCAGAGGGCCAGTGTCCGCCATTGTTGTAGGAGAACAGCCATACCTCGCCGCCGTTGGGGCCACCCGTCCATTTCTCCAGGTCGCCATCCTGCCAGTTGGAGCTTTGGGCCTTATAGCCTACTATCTTCGTGTATTGAGTGTGCTTGTCGTGCTTGGCATAGTTCTCGATGTAGCCATGAATGTTATATTGCTCATAGCCGAACACATCATCGCCATAGGCGATACACTCCAGCAGGTTGACCGGTTTCTTGCAGTTGTTCCAGGGCTGCTCGCTGAACTGGATGCCACTGGTGGGAGCAAAGGCAGCTATCTTGTCCTGCATATTGGCAATGCAATGGTGGATGAGCATCGAGCCCATCGAGAAGCCCGACCAATACACGCGGTCTCTGTCGATGTCATAGCGGCTGGCCATCTCGTCGATGGTCTTGATGACGAAGTTCTGGTCCTTCGTACCGCCTGTATCCCATGTATTGCCGTCGCTGCGCAGGTAGGTGATGACGAACTTGGCCGTGTCGACCATCTCGTACATCTTATCGCCGTCATACTGGTATTCAGGACTTTGGTTCATGCCATGCGTGACGATGAACAGAGGCGACTTGGCCGGCAGCTGATTCGGGGTGAAGACCACCATGTTCCTCTGCTGACCATTCACATTGATGTTGATTGACTCCTTCTTGTAGGCCGAAGCCTGGAAAGCCGAAAAGAGAAAAAGAATTAGGGCAATTGCTGAATGTTTCATGATAGTTCATTGATTTTCGGCTGCAAAGTTACAACAGTTCCCTGAGAAAAACAATAAAGTTTATCTCAAATACATGATAAATCTGTCACTTTTTTTGTCATTTGCATATTTCTTCGTACCTTTGGCGGCATGATTAGGACAATGACGATGACTGCAGCATGGATTTGCTGCCTGAGTATGTCGGCCACCTCATGCAAAGCCGACCAGAAGAATGCCGCAACGAATGATACGGTCGTTGTGGAAGAACAAGTTCCCGTGGAGCAACACCTCAGCCTGCTCATTGCAGGCGACCTGATGCAGCACGGGCCGCAGATCAAGGCTGCCCTGCAAAGTGACGGCACATACAACTACGACGAGTGCTTCGCCCATGTGAAGAACGAGATTGAGCGGGCCGACGTGGCCATCGGCAACTTCGAGGTGACGCTGGGCGGCAAACCCTACACCGGCTATCCGCAATTCCGTGCACCCGACGAATACCTGCGGGCCTGTGTCGATGCAGGCTTCGACATCCTGCTCACGGCCAACAACCATTGTGTGGACAGCCACCGCAAGGGCCTCGAGCGTACTATCGCCATGATGGACTCGTTGGGTGTGCCCCATCTTGGCACCTACGTGAATAATACTGTACGCGAGGAGACCTATCCCTTCCTGCTGGAGAAGAACGGGCTGCGCATCGTGCTGCTGAACTTCACCTACGGCACCAACGGTCTGCCGGTAGAGGCGCCCAACGTGGTGAACCTGATGGACACGGTGCAGATTCGTGCCGACCTGGAGAAGGCGAAGACGATGGAGCCCGACGTCATCATCGCCATGCCGCATTGGGGCATCGAGTACCAGCAGCTGCCCTCGCCACAGCAGCGTGAGATAGCCGACTGGCTCATCCGCAACGGCGTGGATCACGTCATCGGCGGTCATCCGCATGTGGCACAGCCCCTGGAACTCAGCGCCGACAGCCTCCATCTCATTGCCTGGTCGATGGGCAACGTCATCAGCAACCAGTCGAAGCCCAATACCTACGGTGGCTACATGGTGAGGATGGACTTCACCAAAAAGTGGATTGAGGAAGGTGGAAAGATAAAGGAGAATTCTTCTACCACCAAACTCTCTGATTGCGGCTACATGCTCTACTGGGTGAGCCGTCCGTCGGATAGCGGCAACAAGCACAACTATCGCATCCTGCCCATCGACGAGCCCGACAGCCTGCTCACAGGTATGGAGCAGAAGAATCGCTACGCCATCCGCGCCTCGATGCGTCGCCTGATGGAACGACATGGAAAGGGAGTAAAGGAATTGATCATTGACAATTGAAAAAGCTGCTCATATCATTGGTAGCGATGCTGCTATCGGCATCGTCGCTGTTTGCCCAGGACAACGAGTTCAGGGGCGCACAATGGATTGCGATGGAGGCTGACTCCACCATCCTCTTCCCACACATACACCTGTTGAAGAAGTCGTCAGCCGAGGGGCAGTCGCTCAAGCAGTATGCCCTGCCTGTGTTTGAAAAGCAGGTACAACTGAAGCAAGGCACGATAAAAAAGGCATGGGCCAGCGTCTGCGGACTGGGGCAATACGAGCTCTTTATTGATGGCCAGCGCATAGGCGAGCATTTCCTCGACCCAGGTTGGACGATGTACGACAAGGAGCTGCTCTACAACACTTTCGACGTAACCTCTCACCTCTCAAAGGCTACGGGTAGGCGCGTCAGCGGGAATCCTCCCACCTCTCACCTCAAAATAATGCTGGGCAGCGGCATGTATGACGTGCCCCTGCAGGGCTACCATAAGTTTGCGGGCTCTTGTGGAGCGCCGAAGCTGCTCTTCGCCCTGCATATCGAGTACACCAACGGCCAGCGGCAGACCATCGTCAGCGACGGCTCGTGGAAGGTGAGCGAGAGCCCCATCCGCTATAGCAGCATCTTCGGCGGCGAGACCTACGACGCCACCTTCAGCAGCGAGCAGAGGCCCGTCGTCATCACCCGTCCGCATTGGGACGTACCGCTGAAGAAACAGGACGACCGCACCCGCCTTCGCATCAAACAAGAGCAGTTCATGCAGCAAATCTCTCCTCACATATCGATGATGAATAAGAGAGTGAAGGAGGAGAAAAGCATCCCCGTCCCCTTCATCTTCGATTCGGGGCAGAACTTCTCCGGCATTGTTCGCCTGACGGTTTGCGGCAAGCGGGGCAGCACCATCACCCTGCGACCGGCCGAGCTCATGAAGGATGGCCACGTCTATCAGCATTGTGCTCCGAACTATGCATGGACCTATACCCTGCGTGGTGATGCCGAGGGCGAGACTTGGCAGCCGCAGTTCACCTACACGGGCTTCCGCTACGTGGAGGTGGAGGCCGACGACGATGTGGATATTCTCAAGCTCACAGCCATCCATACCTCTGCCGATGTTGATTATACGGGCACCTTCGACTGCTCCGACGAGCAGCTCAACCGCATCTTCAAGCTCATCGACTGGGCCATCAGCAGCAATCTGACCAGCATCACCACCGACTGCCCCACCCGTGAAAAGCTGGGTTGGCAGGAGCAGAACCATCTGATGGCCGCCTCGATGATGTACCGCTACGACATGCAGGCGCTGATGAACAAGATTGCCGACGACCTGGCCGCCTCGCAGCATGCCGACGGCGCCATCCCCACCATCGCGCCTGAGTATACCGTCTTCGACAAGGGCAGCGGCTTCGAGGATACACCCGAGTGGGGTGCCTCGTTCATCCTCTGTCCCTGGTACACCTATCAATGGTATGGCGACGCCAGCGCCCTTCGCAAACATTACAATGCGATGAAGCGCTACATCGACTACCTGCAGAGTCGCACCAATGACGGCATCCTCGACTACGGCCTGGGCGACTGGTTCGACATCGGCCCTGATCGGCCGGGCAAGGCACAGCTCACCTCCGTCGCCCTCTCGGCTACGGCGATGTATCACTACGAGCTGTGCACCATGAGCCGCATCGCGCAGCTGTTGGGCAGGGTCAACGACGCACGCCGTTTCACCACGATGGCTGCCGATGTGAAACACGCCTTCAACCAGCGTTTCTGGGATGCTGAGAAACGACAGTATGAGAACGGCAGCCAGACGGCCTCGGCAATGGCCCTCTACATGGATTTAGTGACCGATGACAACCGCAACGACGTCCTGCAGTCGCTGGCGGACGACCTCACTAACCGCATGGAAACCATCTCACCTCACACCTCTCACCTCACACCTCTCATCACTTCCGGCGATGTAGGTTTCCGCTACGTCCTGCAGGCACTTGAGCAGGGCGGCTACTCAGATCTCATCTGGCAGATCATCCAGCGCAACGACATTCCCGGCTATGCCTGGCAGATCCGTCAGGGTGCCACAGCGCTGACCGAGAGCTGGCAGGCATACGACAACGCATCAAACAATCACATGATGCTGGGCCACTTGATGGAGTGGATATTCCAGGCACCTGGCGGAATCCGTCAGAAAGAGGGCAGCGTAGGCTGGCGTCACATCGTCATCGCACCGCAGATGGTGGGCAACCTCACATGGGCCAACACCAGCTTCAAGTCGCCGAAGGGCTACATCGTCTGCCATTGGACAGCCTCGCCCGACCGCAGTCAATGGACTATGGACGTCACCATTCCACAAGGCTCCGACGCCGAGATACACCTGCCCGACGGCACCGTCAAGCGCGTACAGTCAGGTGACTTCAGTTTTTGTATGCCGGAGGCCGAAAGAATGCAGAAAGCGTTGGAAATGCCATAGTGCCTCGAGAAGAAATTCTGGAGCCAAGTAGCAATGGAGCTGGTCTTCGAGTGCAGCCTGAAGGTGGCGCTCGTTGTCCGGCTGTTTGGCCATTGTCGTCAGGCTTTCTACCAGTTGAAGGCCGATATTGATCAGGAGGTGGAACGTGAGAAGAAAGTCATTGCTGCCGTCAGGGAAATTCGTGATGAGGATCCCGGCATAGGCTGTTACAAGCTATGGCTGATGCTAATCGCAATGTTCGGGCGCGACTTCGTGCCAGGACGTGACCGCTTCTTCGCCATCCTGCGCCGCAGGGGACTGATGCTTCCCAAGCCGAAGCCGCGCCACACGACGAATTCCAACCACCGCTACCACAAGTGGAAGAACCTGATTAAGGATTTCATGCCTGCTGCCGCCAACCAACTTTGGGTAGCCGACATCACCTACATAGCTCTGCCTGGCGGTGACGTGTGCTACCTGCACCTCATCACCGATGCCTACTCACACAAGATTGTTGGATGGGCGCTTGCCAAGACGCTCAGGGCGGCTATCAGCATGGAGGCATTGAAGATGGCCGTCGGGCAGGCTGTCGCAATGTCTGGCAGCGAATCCCTCAAGGGCCTGATACATCACTCCGACCGTGGCGTGCAGTACTGCTGCGATGCCTACGTGACCATGCTGCAAGCATATGACATCAGCATCTCCATGACCGAGGACTACAAGCCAACGGACAATGCCATCGCAGAGTCTGTCAATGGGAAAATAAAGGTGGAAAGTGTCTATCGGCAGCGTTTCAACTCCTTTGAGCACGCCTACCGTATCATCGAACGCTTCATCCACTTCTACAACTACCGCCGTCCTCACATGAGCATCGGATACAAGGTACCAGCTTTGGTACATCTGGAGCACGGAGCGCAGAAAAAGATGTGGAAAAACAAAATTTATCCTAAAAAAGAGACCGGGAATGAAAATAATCACGTATCTTTGCCGAACCGAACAAACAGTCCGGGCGAAGGCGTATGCCAGCGCACCTGACGTAAAACTGAATGCCCCATCGAGGGGCATCCAGTTTTGCCGAACAAACAGCCCGGGCTCTGCGTGTCCAGCATGGCTGAAGTGTCAACCAAATCAGCATGGCTTTTTCGCTTGTGTCTATCGATTCAGTATGACTTCAAAACAACTGTCTACTGTTTCAGCTAATGAAGAGAAAAAGTGTCTAGTAAAATCAGGAAAAGTCACCGAAGCCTCCAAAAATTGCTGAAGAGCCTCTTAAATTTGCTCAAGAGGCTCCTAATGACTATTAGCAGCCGCTTGAAGTTCGTCATTATGGGCCTTTTGGCAAGCTAAACGTCACAGCGTCACAGCTGTGACAATAACCTCACGCACATCGTCACAGCTGTGACGTTTCTGTGACTGTGCAGAGAAATGGAAGGAAAGAACTTCACGACTTCTTTCTTGGCTTGCGGCGTGCCCAACCCTCTTCGGAAAAGTCGGGCTCTTCGCCTTTGAAGAATTTCTGACTGTCGTTCATCAGTGCTCTCCAGTCGTCGCGCTTAGGACGCTTTGACTTGTCCTTGCGGGAGGGGTTTTTCGTTTCGGATTTACCGATGAAATCGGTCTTTTTCTCATCTTCAGAGTTGCAGCGCACCACACGCCCGTGATAGCGGATGCCTGTGAGCTGCGTCATCACTTTCTTGGCATCTTTCTCAGGCACCTCGAAATATGAGATGGTGTCGAGCAGGTCGATATGGCCTACCTCCTGCCTGCCGCCCACATAGCGGTTGAGCGTCTGCATGAGCACACCTGGATAGAAACCGTCGCGCTTGCCTAGATTGATGAACAGACGGTGATAGCCCGGCTGCGCCTTGTTCATGCGCTTCTGCTTGTCGCTCTGTTCTCTTTCCTCCTTCCTCTTTCCTCTTTCCTCTTTCACTATCTCTATCTCCGGTGCGTCAGCATAGTAGGCAAGGAACTTGCCGAACTCCAGCGAGACAATCTTCTTGATGATCTCTTCCTTGTCGATATACTCGAAGTAACGGCTGATGTCCTGCATAAAAGGCGCGATTTCATCGTCATCTACGTCGGTTTTCACGATTTGGTCCATCACCTTGTAGAGCTGTTTCTTGCAGATTTCCTCTGCAGAAGGAATGGGCGCCTCAACGAACTTCTTGCCAATCTCTTTCTCGATGTTGCGAATCTTGTGCTTCTCCTTCGAGTGTACGATGCTGATACTAGTGCCTTTCTTGCCTGCACGGCCCGTGCGGCCTGAGCGATGGGTATAGTTCTCGATGTCGTCGGGCAGGCCGAAGTTGATGACATGTGTGAGATCGTCGACATCCAGTCCTCGTGCTGCCACGTCGGTGGCTACGAGAAGCTGCGTGAGGTGCTGGCGGAACTTCTGCATGGTGAGGTCGCGCTGCTGCTGCGAGAGGTCGCCGTGCAGCGACTCGGCATTGTAGCCGTCGCGGATGAGCTTGTCGGCAATCTCCTGCGTCTCTATCTTCGTGCGACAGAAGATGATGGCGAAGATTTTGGGATAGAAGTCCACGATACGCTTCAGGGCCAGGTACTTGTCCTTGGCCTGCACCATGTAATAGATGTGGTTGACGTTTTCAGCCCCCTCGTTGCGAGAACCCACGACGATGGTCTCGTAGTCCTTGAGGTACTGCTTGGCCACACGCTCCACCTCACGGCTCATCGTGGCTGAGAACATCAGCGTGCAGTGCTCTTCAGGCAAAGACTCGAATATCTCGTTGATGCTGTCGGAGAAACCCATGTTCAGCATCTCGTCGGCTTCATCGAGCACGATGGTGCTCACATTCTCGAGGTGAACGAAGCCGCGATTCTTCAGGTCGATCAGACGTCCTGGCGTGGCCACGATGATATTGACGCCCTTTTTCAGCGCTCGCATCTGCGGCTCTATGGCTGCGCCGCCGTAGACGGCTTCCACGTGAACGCCTTCCATATATTTGGCAAAGTCACGCAGGTCGTCAGTAATCTGCAGGCACAGCTCGCGGGTGGGCGAGAGCACCAGAGCCTGTGTGTCGCGGCTGCTGGTGTCGATGCGTTGCAGCAATGGGATGCCGAAGGCTGCCGTCTTGCCTGTGCCCGTCTGCGCTAGAGCGATGACGTCGCGCTGCCCCTCTATCAAGAAGGGAATGACCTCCTCCTGTACAGGCATGGGCTGTACAAATCCCAGTTCCTCAATAGCGCGGCGGATGGCGGCGCTAACGCCCAATTCTTCAAATGTCTTCATCATGGCTGCAAAAGTACGAAATATTTCAGAATTTAACACACATTATTCATTTAATTTTGTAATTTTGCAAACGGATATGAAGAGTATAGTATTTTTGGCATTATTTGCAATAATGAGTATGAGCGACAGACAGATACCAGTAGTGAGACCGGCTACGCAGGCCGGAAGATTCTATGAGAAGAACCCTCAGCTGCTCAGCCAGGAGGTGGACAGCCTGCTGGCACTTCACAGCGGGAGTGAGGAGTATGGGAATGTGGCGGCACTCATCGTGCCTCACGCAGGCTATTATTTCTCAGGCAATGTGGCGGCTTCGGCCTATATGACGCTAAGCCCTGAGAAGACCTATAAGCGCATCTTCCTGATAGGTCCCAGCCACCATGTGTGGCTCGACGGCGCCTCCGTAAACAGCGAAGCCGACTTTTATGCTACACCGTTAGGACAGGTGAGGGTAGACGTGGAGACGGCACAGCAGCTCATCAATGCTGACAGCGTGTTTTCCTACCGCAAGGAAGCACACGACAGCGAGCATTGCCTGGAGGTGCAGCTGCCGTTCCTGCAGCGGCTCTTCGCCCTTCACTCTTCGCAATCCCCTAAAGAGGTGCCGCCTATCGTGCCCATCATCATCTCCACCAACGACTTCAGGCAACTGAAACGGATGGCTGAGGTGCTGAAGCCTTTCTTCAACGACGACAATCTCTTTGTTATCAGCAGCGACTTCTCTCATTATCCGTCATACGAAGACGCCTGCGAGGTGGATGCCAGGACGGGAAAGGCTGTGGAGAGCGGCGATATTACGCAGTTTATCGAGGCGTTGCATGTCAACGCCAAGAGCGGCAAGCGCAACCTCGCCACGAGTGCCTGCGGAGAGTATGCCATTGCCACGCTCCTGATGATGCTCGACAGCCGCTACGAAGTGAAGCACCTGCTATACCAGAACTCCGGAGACATCGACGACCACGACCACAGCCGTGTGGTGGGCTATCACTCCTTCGCAATCCTGCGAGGAGAAGAAAGGGGATTTGCATTATCAGATGAGGAGAAACAAATCCTGAAAGACATCGCCCTCCAGAGTATCAAGGACAGTCTTGACGGGAAGCCCATCTCTCGCTTCTCATCTCTCACCTCGCACCTCTCGGCCAAATGCGGTGCTTTCGTGTCGCTTCACAAACACGGACAGCTGCGTGGATGCATCGGGCACTTCGGCGAAGACACACCCCTGCATGAAATCGTGGCAGAGATGGCCCGTGCTGCTGCCTTCGAAGATCCACGTTTCATGCCGCTGCGTCGTGAAGAGCTGGCTGATGTCGACATCGAGATTTCTGTCCTCACGCCCATGCGCCGCATCCAGAGTATTGAGGAGTTCCAGTTGCACAAACATGGCATCTACATCCGCAAAGGACGTCGTAGCGGCACCTTCCTGCCGCAAGTGGCCGACCAGGTGAACTGGACGAAGGAGGAATTTCTTGGTCACTGTTCGCAGGACAAAGCCGGCCTTGGATGGAATGGATGGCGCGATGCCGAGCTGTATGTCTACGAAGCAATCGTATTCTGATTTGAGAAGAAGATGTTTGAGTGCAGGTATTATCAGCGATTGGATGATGGAGCTGTCGAGTGCCAGCTTTGTCCGCACCGCTGTCGCATCGCAGACGGTAAGACGGGCAGTTGTCGTAGCAGACGCAACCATCAAGGTGTGTTGGTCAGCGAAGTCTACGGAAAGCCCTGCGCGCTGGCTATCGATCCCATCGAGAAGAAGCCACTCTACCATTTCCATCCTGGCACTACCTGTCTCTCCCTTGCCTGTACCGGCTGCAATTTCCGTTGTCTGAACTGTCAGAATCACGACATCTCACAAGCCTCGCCAAACGATGTGGATCACTACGAGCTGATGCCTGAAGAGGTGGTAGCCCTTTGTGTGAAGCATCGCTGTCCAGGCATCGCCTACACCTACACAGAGCCGCTCACCTACATCGAATATATCATTGACACGGCTCGGTTGGCGCATGAAAAAGGGCTGTGGAACATCCTCGTCACAGCAGGCTATGTCAATCCAGAGCCGCTGGCCGACCTCCTGCCCTATCTCGATGCCGCCAACATTGATCTGAAGTCATTCAGCGATGAAATCTATAGAAAAGTAAGTGGCGGCCGTCTCCAGCCTGTGCTCGACACCATCCTCGCCATGAAAGAAGCCGGGGTGTGGATAGAACTCACCAACCTCGTCATTCCTGGTATTAACGATGATATGGAGATGATTCGACGGATGTGTCGCTGGCTGTGTGAGAATGGCCTGGCGACAGCACCCCTCCACTTCAGCCGCTTCTTCCCCAGATACAAGATGCAGGATATAGCACCCACACCTGTTCAGACGCTGAGGATGGCGCAGCAAGTGGCTTTGGAGGAAGGCATACAGCATGTCTATCTGGGAAATGTTCCTTGACTTAAATGTGAATCTATGAAAATATGTGTGTTTTGTTCTGCCAATGAGCAGATTGACCCAGCGTTCTTCACTTTGACGGAAGAATTGGGACGTTGGGCTGCAAAAAACGGCCATTCCATCGTGTTTGGCGGCGTGAATCAGGGATTGATGGAGTGCGTAGCGAAAGCTGCCCACGAAGCTGGAGGCCGCACCATAGGCGTGGTGCCGCAGATTATCGAGAAGAACGGACGGCTGTCGGTCTATGTGGATGTGGAGATTCCCTGCGACAACCTGAATGACCGCAAACAGCTGATGCAAGACCAGAGCGATGTATTCATTGCCCTGCCTGGTGGTATCGGTACTCTCGACGAGGTTTTCACCATTGCAGCCGCTGCCACCATCGGCTATCATCGGAAGCCCGTCATCCTCTACAACATGAAGGGATTCTGGGATTCGCTTGTCCTTTTGCTCGACGATCTGGCTCGACGTGGAGTCATGCGCAACGAGTGGCAGACTTACATCAAAGTGGCCTCCTCATTGCAAGAGATAGAACAGTTGCTAAGCGCATCCACTTTTTGATTTTCTACGCAATAGAAACGTTAAGAAAACTAAAATCTTTTATTATAAATAATGTGTAAGCAAACTTTATTCGTACTTTTGCACCCCAAAAACGAATATATCAGTTAGGAATATGCAAAAGAACTTAGTCATAGTGGAGTCGCCTGCGAAGGCTAAAACCATTGAAAAATTCCTGGGAGAAGACTATAAAGTGATGTCGAGTTACGGTCACATCCGCGACTTGAAGAAGCACGAGCTGAGCATCGACGAGAAGTCGCTGAAGCCCGAATATGAGATTCCTGAGGAAAAGAAGAAACTGGTCAACGAATTAAAGTCGCAAGCCAAGAAAGCCGCCCAGGTGTGGCTCGCAAGTGATGAAGACCGCGAGGGAGAAGCTATCAGCTGGCATTTGTGCGAGGTCTTAGGTCTGGACGAGCAGAAGACAAAGCGTATTGTGTTCCACGAGATTACAAAGCCGGCCATCATGGAGGCCATCGAGCATCCGCGCACAATAGACATGCATTTGGTGGATGCGCAGCAGGCCCGTCGTGTGCTTGACCGCCTTGTGGGCTTCAAATTGTCGCCCGTGCTTTGGCGCAAGGTAAAGCCGGCCCTCTCGGCAGGCCGTGTGCAAAGTGTGGCCGTGAGGCTTATCGTAGAGAGGGAACGCGAGATACAGTCGTTCCAAAGCGAAAGCTATTACAGCGTTGCCGCCATCTTCGCTATCACCAATGCCGATGGCTCGGCATCAGAGGTGAAGGCTACTTTGCAGCAGCGTCTGAAGAACCAGCAAGAGGTGATGGACTTCCTTGAGCAGTGCAAGGATGCCACCTTCACTGTGGGCAGCGTGCAGAAGAAACCTATGAAGCGCACGCCTGCACCTCCCTTCACTACGTCAACATTACAGCAGGAAGCCGCTCGCAAGCTGGGCTTCACTGTCAGTCAAACGATGATGGTGGCACAGCGTCTTTACGAGAGCGGCCGCATCACCTATATGCGTACTGACTCGGTCAACCTCTCAGGCTTGGCTATCAACACCGCCAAAGAGGAAATTACACGTCAGTATGGAGCCCAGTATTCGAAGGTGCGCCAGTATCACACCAGTTCGAAAGGTGCCCAGGAGGCTCACGAGGCCATCCGTCCAACCTATATGGATCAGCCAACTATCGAGGGAACGGCACAGGAACGCCGTCTCTACGACCTGATATGGAAACGTACTGCCGCCTGTCAGATGGCTGATGCCGAGATAGAGAAGACGGCTGTGGAAATAGAAGTCTCAACGCTCGCTTCAAAATTCCTTGCTCAGGGTGAGATTGTCAAGTTCGACGGATTCCTCAAAGTCTATCGCGAATCGACCGATGACGATGAGGAACAGAACCACGACGAGTTCGCACATGTGTTGCCGCCGTTGAAAGTGGGCGACGTGCTGACACGTCGTGAAATCAGTGCCAGCGAGCGCTATAGCCAGGGTCCGCAGCGTTATACTGAGGCTTCGCTGGTGCATAAGCTGGAAGAGCTGGGCATTGGCCGCCCGTCGACCTATGCGCCCACCATCTCCACTATCCAGCAGCGTGAATATGTGGCAAAGGGCGACAAGAAAGGTGAGGAGCGTGAATATGAAGTCATCATATTGAAGGAGAAGCAGATTCTCACGAAGAAACGCAAGGAGACGACAGGTTCGGAGAAGGGCAAGCTGCTGCCTACCGATATTGGCACCGTTGTCAACGATTACCTGATGGTTAACTTCCCCACCATCATGGACTATAACTTCACTGCACGCGTGGAGCTGGACTTCGATAAGATTGCCGAAGGAAAGGTGAAGTGGGAGAAGATCATGAAGGATTTCGACAAGGAATTTGAGCCTATCGTCGACAAAGCCATCAACCAGCGCATGGAACACAAGGCTGGCGAGCGTCAGTTAGGAAATGACCCGAAGACGGGCCGACCTGTCTATGCGAAGATCGGCCGTTTCGGTCCCGTCGTGCAGATTGGCGATGCCGGTGAGAAAGACAAGCCTGTCTTTGCCCATATGCCCAAGGAGCTCAGCATGGAGACCATCACCCTGGAAGAAGCGCTGGGACTGTTCCGTCTGCCGCGTATGCTGGGCGAATATGAAGGCGAGCCCGTCACCGTGGGCACAGGACGTTTCGGACCCTATGTGCTTCATAAGAAGCTGTACGCTTCACTTGGAAAGGATATGAATCCGCTGACCATCACCATTGGTGATGCTGTTAAACTCATCGACGAGAAGCGTCATCAGGAAGAGCGCAAGCATCTGCGTGTCTTCACGGAAGACCTTGACTTGGAGGTTCTTAATGGCCGCTACGGTCCCTATCTCTGCTACAAGGGAAAGAACTACCGCCTGCCGAAAGCCATGCACGATCGTGTCCGTGAGATGAGCTACGAAGAGGCAATGGCCATCATCAATAAATAAGGCGGATGAACTTCAAGCGCATCATCCTCATCGGCTACATGGGTGCCGGCAAGACCACCGTAGGTCGCGCCCTGGCAAAGGAGCTGGGGCTGGACTTCTATGATCTGGACTGGTATATCGAGAACCGTCGACGCAAAAAGATTCCACAGATTTTCAGCGAAGAGGGCGAGGAAGGTTTTCGTCGCATCGAGTACAATATGCTGCATGAGGTGGCTGAGTTTGAGAATGTTGTGCTTAGCTGTGGTGGCGGCACTCCCTGTTTCTTCGACAACATCGACTATATGAACCAACAGGCGAAGGTGGTCTATCTGCGCTGCTCGCCAGAGGTGTTGCACGCCCATCTGCTGATGGGGAAGACCGAGCGTCCGCTGTTGAAGGGGAAGTCGTCCGAGGAGCTGGTGTCCTTCATCAAGGAGCAGCTTAATGTGCGCGAACCTTTTTACAATAAGGCCCACTATCAGCTGGATGTCTCGCTGATGGACAATTACGACAAAATTAAAATAACGGTCGCCAAACTGAAGGAATTGCTGCAGGAAGACTAAGCCTTGATGGTGGTGCCTCCGCTCTTTCCGATAGCTTGTGCGCTAGTGATGACAACGCGCTTGACGCCTTTTTGTATGGCGGCGAGCGCGTTGCTTATCTTTGGCAACATGCCGCCGCTGATGGTGCCATCGGCCTTCAGTCGCTCAAAGTCGGAAGCGGTGATGGTGCTGATGACTGAGGTGTCGTCGTCAGGATTGCTGAGCACACCAGGCTTCTCAAAGGCAAAGACCAATGTCACATCGTAAAGTTCAGCCAGCGCTGTGGCCGTCTCCGAAGCCATCGTATCGGCATTGGTGTTGAGCATATTCCCTTGTCCGTCGTGTGTCAGCGGAGCGATGACGGGAATCATCCCTGCATCGATGAAATGGGCGATTTTTATGCCATTTGCTTTTTTTACATCACCCACGAAGCCAAAATCAATGGGCTGATTACCGCCAAGGGTGACGGGTGGACGTTTCGCAGAACGGATGATATCAGCGTCAGCACCAGTCAGGCCGATGGCATCTGCACCTTGCGCCTGCAGGCAGGCCACCACGTGCTTGTTCACCAGTCCGCCGTAGACCATCGTCACTACCTCCAGCATATCGGCATCGGTGATGCGCCGCCCTTCCACCATCTTTGTCTCAATGCCCAGCCGTTCAGCTATTTTTGTAGCACGGCGACCACCACCATGTACCAGTATCTTGGGGCCTTGAATAGCGATGAAATCGTGCAAAAGCTGTGAAAGTTGGGCCTCGTCTTCTACAACTGCACCTCCCACTTTTACGATGGTAAGCTCCTTTTTCATTTTCGTTCTTCTTTTATTCTTTAATCCTTACTTGACAATGGTCTTATTGTAGGGCCCATCATAAGTATTGACCTTGATGGTCAGCGTGTCGGCATGTACCTCAGCAAGGGGAATGCTGACAAAGGCCGTTGTGGAATAATACTCAGGCTGTCCGCCTTGGTCGTGATAGAGTAGAAGTGTCTCATGACCGTTGCGTTCTTCATCACGGACGATGCCAATGGTCTGCACCGCTTCTTCATCTTCTGAAGCACCTGTCAGCAAGCGAAGACGCATATTCACGTATTTTTTATTCTTGCTCACCCATACGCTCTCAACGTAAAGCGGGTCGGTCTTCATGATTACCTGTTGTTCTCCAACTTTTTCTTTGAGTTTATGAGGAGTCAGTACACCCACCTTTTTCATACTCACGGCTTCGGCCCGGCCATCTGACTGCAAATTGTAATAGACCAATGCCCTATAAGTGGTATCGCCTTTCTCCATCCATTTCACAGTGACGGGCTTGGCCAGCTTGAGCTGTTCGCCCAGGTCGGTCTCTACTGCCGTCACATACTTGTCGCTGCCTACCGTGACATCCGCCATTTCGGCTGTCATCAGGGAGTATTCGCCTTCACCTTTGTCATATGCATCTATGGAGCACGCTGTGATGAACAATATCACAAACATGCTGACGAAAAGATAGGTATGTTTGTAGTTTTTCAAGATGATATGCAGTTTATTTTGCAGCCTGATGGTTGCGATAAGGATTAGCGTACATGGTTATGAGTCGCTCGCGCAAGAAAGGAATGTCTGGCTCTTCGAGTTGTATTTTTGCAAGCTGATTATCGATGAAATGGGCAAAAACTGCTTTCTCCTCGTTTGTGCTTTCAGCCCCGGCGGCTACGCGGTTGCTGGCGTAGAGACGATAGTGTCGGTGTATCTCGTTGTCGATATGGGCAGCGACGGCATCGAAAAGCTCAGCCTTGGGCATGTCTTGTGGCAAAGTGTCAAGCCAGTCGTCGATACAGGGTGCACAGTGATAGTGCACGTGGCCCTTGTAGCCCATGATGCCTGTGCGCATCGACTCAACGTCGTCCTGCTTGCTCTTCTTCCAGCCTGGTACGTCGCGTTTTAGTTGGAATTCGCGTGCCTTGAGATAGTCGCAGGGGTCGTACTCATAGCTGATGCTCAGAGGCACGATGTGCAGCTGTTTCAGTCGTTCCACTATAGACCCCTCTCCGCCCATAGCCATCATCTTCAGGATGCTGGGCTGCGTGCGGTCGTCGCTGTCCTTGGCACGTCCCTCACGCTGTGCTATCCAAACGTTGTCGTGTTTCACGTTGATGACGAAGTGCATGTACTCAGATAGGCGTTTCGAGGCGGCCAGCATCTCTCGGATGCCCAAGGAGCGTTCTACGATAAACGATTTGTTGATGCGTACCACGTCCTTGATCCATTGTGCGGCCAGCAGGTTGTCGCCAATGGCAATCTCGCAGGTGGTGCCGGCATTGGCATCGATGAGCAGCACGTCGAGCAGGGCGCTGTCGAGCACAATGTCGCGGTGGTTGCTGACAAAGGTATACCGGCGTGACACATCGATGCACTCGACATCGATGTCGAAGCCTGTCGATGCTTTCGCCATCAGCTGCTTCAGAAAAGGATAGCAGAAAGCTTTCTGGAATTCGTAGCTTGTATGGCATTGACGCATATTCATCATCATGGCCTCGAAGGGTACCTGCGGGTAGAGGTAGGCCACGACGGCGCGAAACTGCGCATCTTGCTCCAGCCTGTCATAGGCAGCTGGCAGTTCCTGCGGCTCAAAGGGACGGATGGCGTCGAAATCTTCTATTCTCATGTTCTTGTTGGGATAATAAGGTCGCTATACCTCCTGCAACTGGCGCACGAAGCAGCGATGACCGTAAACAGCGATAACGATGAAACAGAGTAAGGGGATGATGAACGACAGGTTGGTGCTCGACAGACCCAGCAGCTGGATATTGGAATCGATGATGAGCGCCTGCATCGGTGGGAACACTGAGCCGCCCAGGATGGCCATGATGAGGCCTGCACCAGCGAATTTCACATTTTCGCCTACGCTGTGCAGCGCCATGCCGTAGATGGTGGGGAACATCATCGACATGCAGGCCGAGATAGCCACGAGGCAGTAGAGTCCGTTGCGGTCAGGGAAGAGGATGACACCTCCTACGAGCACGGCAGCCAGAATGGCCAGTACAGACAACAGACGGCTGGGCTTGATGTATTTCAACAACCAAGTGCAGACGAAACGGCTCACGCAGAAGAACACCATCGCCACAATGTTGTATTTTTGCGACAGGATCTCGGCCGATTTCTCGTCCATGCCTTCCTGCATGAAAACGCGCGTACCATATTGTATGATGAAGGTCCAGCAGGCCACCTGTGCACCGACGTAGCAGAACTGTGCAAAGACACCCTCACGGTAGCTCTTCACATACGACAACTCGCGCAGCGCCTGTCTCAGTCCCTTGTCAGAGCGCTTGTCGCCATTTTTGGGCATGCGTTTGATGAAAATGAGGGCCAACAATACCAGACAGGCGATGCCCAATGCCAGATAGGGACCGATGAGCATACCCAAGTCGTGGTCTTTCAGCGTGTTGAACTCGGCCTCACCCAACATTTGGCGGCCATCGGCTGACATCGGACTCATGCGGGCTTGCACGAAGTGCATAGCGATATACATTCCCAAGAGGGCGCCGATGGGGTTGAAGGCCTGCGCCAGGTTGAGGCGTTGTGTGGCCGTCTGCTCCGTGCCCATACAATAGATGTAGGGGTTGCAAGAAGTCTCAAGGAACGACATGCCGCACGTCATCGTGAAGTAGGCCAGCAGGAACGGGGCATACATGCCCATCATCTTGGCTGGCAGGAACATCAATGCACCGATGGCGAAGAGCGACAAGCCTACGATGACACCCGCCTTGAACGAGTGACGCTGGATGAAGAGTGCAGCAGGAAAAGCCATCGCAAAATAGCCTAAGTAGAAGGCTACGTTCACCATCACGCCCTCAGTAACGCTCATGCAGAATATTTTCGAGAAAGCCTTCACGATGGGGCCGTTCATGTCGTTGGCAAAGCCCCATAGGGCAAAGCAGCCGGTGATGAGGAAGAAGGGGATGATAAAGCTTACGCCGTCCTTCGACAGGATTTGCTGCGGGCGGATATTGATGTTCAGTTTCATAGTTTGAACAGTTTCTTTCTGGTTATCGGGGCAAAATTACAATATTTTCTTTAGAAACGATGCTTTTTCGCCAACTTTTTCTTATTTTTGCAGGGCAAAAAACAAACTGAGCATGAAAAAGTTACTTTCCCTGCCGCCCAACCTTGTGCAGAAAGGCATCAAGGGCGATACTGTGTTTCATGATATCACCGGCCTTAGTGCCGACGAGTTTTTCTGTACCTGCGATCCTGATGGCCATCGCGTGGGTAGTGGCGGAGGCACGGCTTGGCTTTTGTGGCAGGCTTACCACTCCACACTCCACACTCCACACTCCACTTTCTTTGACTGGCTTGCGAGCGAGAAACGCATCCTGCTCCATGCCGGAGGACAGAGCCGGCGCCTGCCTGCCTATGCGCCGTCAGGAAAAATCCTCACGCCTGTGCCTGTGTTCCGATGGGAAAGGGGACAGCGGCTCAGCCAGGATCTCCTGTCGTTGCAGCTGCCACTCTACGAACGCATCATGCAAATGGCGCCAATAGGACTGAACACGATGGTGGTGAGCGGCGATGTGCTCATCCGCGTAGGTGGCGAAAGGCCGTCGCTGCCGCCAGTCCCCAAGGCCGATGTGGTGTGCTATGGCCTTTGGCTTGACGCCAGCGTGGCACAGCATCATGGTGTGTTCATTGCCGATCGTCACACGCCGCAGGTGCTGAAGCAGATGTTGCAGAAACCCTCTGTGGAACGCCTGTCCGAGATGCAGCGCGAGCATTTCTACCTCACCGACATCGGCATCTGGCTGCTCAGCGACCGTGCCGTCAGCCTGTTGATGGAGCGTTGTAATCTCTCACCTCTCACCTCTCAACACTCACCCCTCCTCTACGATCTCTATTCCGACTTCGGCCGTGCCCTTGGCACCGACCCTGAGATTGACGACCCTGGGTTGAAGGAGCTGTCGGTGGCCATCGTGCCGCTGACGGGTGGCGAATTCTACCATTTCGGCACCTCGACGGAGATGATTTCCTCGACGGTGCGCCTGCAGAATGTCGTCTCTGACCAGCGACGCATCATGCACCACGACCGTAAGCCCCATCCCTCCATCTTCGTGCAGAACACCGTCAACCATTTTCATTTCACAGAGCAGAATACGAACATCTGGGTGGAGAACAGCTGGATAGGTCCACGTTGGCGACTCACCCACGACAATATCGTGACGGGTGTGCCTGAGAACGACTGGCAGCTGACGCTTGAGCCAGGACAATGTCTCGACATCGTGCCCATCGGCAATGACGACTATGCAGTACGCCCCTACCGTATTGACGACCGCTTCGACGGTGCAGAGCAGCAGCGTCCGCAGTTCCCCGTGCTCAAGTTGGATGAGATAGAGCCTTGGCTCACCCATAAGGCCCATGAGCCCCATAAGCCCCATGAGGCCAATGAGCCCCATGCGCTCCTCTTGAGTGCTGAGCAAATCTCTGCTCAGGCCAACCTGGCCCGCCTTTTCGACCAGCGGCGCCATTTCCGTTGCGAGAATTGGCCTGCTCTGGCTCGCAACTGGCAGCACAGCGTCTTCTATCAGCTCGACCTCGACGATGCCGCACATGACTTCCACAAGAACAACATCCCCTTGCCTCCGCCGCTGAACGACGATGCCCCGCTGATGACCCGCATCCACGACGCGATGTTTCGTGGCGACAGCCAGCATGCTTTCGAGCTGCTGCGACAAGGCATTATCGACGACATCGTATCGCGGAAACAGATGCCGCAGCTGGCCGTGCAGACCGACCAAATCGTGTGGGCGCGCAGTCCGGTGCGCATCGACATCGCCGGCGGATGGACCGACACGCCGCCCTATTGCCTCCTCGAAGGTGGCAGCGTGGTGAACCTGGCCATCGAGCTCAACGGGCAGCAGCCCTTGCAGGCATACATCAAACCGTCTTCAAAGCCACAGATTATTCTAAGAAGCATCGATCTTGGCGCCACAGAGACCGTGACCACCTACGACGAGCTGCTGCAGTATAACCGCGTAGGCTCACCCTTCTCCATTCCGAAGGCTGCGCTGGCGCTGGCCGGCTTTGCACCGCAATTTGCTGCGCGAAGCTTCTCCACCCTTGAGGAACAGCTGAGGGACTTCGGCAGCGGCATCGAGCTGACCTTGCTCTCCGCCATTCCCGCAGGTAGTGGATTGGGCACCAGCTCCATCCTCGCTGCTACCGTCCTCGCCGCCGTCAGCGATTTCTGCCAGTTGGCGTGGGACAAGAACGAGATAGGCCGTCGCACGCTGGCTTTGGAGCAGCTGCTCACCACAGGCGGCGGATGGCAAGACCAGTTTGGAGGCATCCTGCCTGGCGTCAAGCTGTTGCAGACCGATGGTGGCTTTACGCAGCAGCCTTTGGCACGATGGCTGCCCACCGATGTCTACACGCAGCCCGAGTATCGCCAGTGCCATCTGCTCTATTACACGGGCATCACGCGTACTGCCAAGCAGATATTGGCCGAGATCGTGCGCCGTATGTTCCTCAACAACGGCCGACAGCTTGACATCCTCCGCCAGATGAAGGAACAGGCCGCAGAGATGTTCGACGCTATCCAGCGGCAGGACTTCCGACAGATGGGCCTCCTTGTGCGACGCACGTGGCAGCAGAACCAGCTCATCGACAGCGGCACCAACCCCGAGGCCGTCAGACGGCTCACCGAGCTTGTCGACGATCTCTGCCTGGGATATAAGTTGCCTGGCGCTGGTGGTGGCGGCTACCTCTACATGGTGGCCAAAGACCCTGAGGCAGCAGCCCGTATCAAGCAGATTCTCTCGTCACATCACTCATCGCTCACCAATGCCCGTTTCGTCGATATGTCCCTCTCCACCACAGGTCTGCAGGTAAGCCGCAGCTGAAAATTGTGATGAAGTAAAAAAGTCGCAAAAATTGGGCCTTAACGTCACCACGTCACCGTCACCATGTCACCAACGGCACATAAAAGAAGAAACGCCGACCTTCATAGGCCTGCGTTTCTTCCTTTTTAGAGTGGGCCATAGCCCATGCAGCTGGTGGTGGTCAGGGCAGTGATGGCGGCGGTCAGGATAGCGACAATCACCTCAACGGCCTTGCGCTTGATGGCCTGCCATGCTTTCTCTCGCAGAGTATCAAAGATTTTCATAGTTGTCAAGAATTAGAGAATTAGAGAATTTCTCGCGCAGAGTCGCTGAGTACGCAGAGGTAACGCTGAGTAAGACCAAATGTCCTCTGCGTCTACTCCGCGTACTCTGCGGCTCTGCGCGAGTGTTTACGGATTCACCACAGGCTCGTCGCCCCAGCCGCTGGAACCGCTGCCACCGCCGCCGGCGATGTACTCGCCCTTGACGCTGGAGAGGGTCAGCTCGCCCGTCTTGATCTTCTGTGCCAGGGAGGTGTAACCCAGCTGGGCATCCTCGGTCAT
>JAGAAJ010000103.1 GCA_017615355.1 Prevotella sp. | reverse complement strand
CTTTTTCTTCTTTGAGTTCACATACAAAGATACGAAAAAATACGCACATCTACAACTTTGTTTAGTTAACTAATGTGTTGATTATCAAATAGATAGTTAAATTTTGCAACGAATTGTTCTCACCCAAATTGACGCAGAATCGGAATACATTACTGGTAAAAACGTGAAGAATCATTAGGATTCATTTGGCGACATTAGCATCAAAAGTAATACTAATTTAATACCAATTTTCCAAAAGTAATACCAGCGACCATCTTATTTAGATAATGAATAAATAGAGACATCATAATACTTACGAAGAGAAATGCGCGTTATATAATTAGTAATACCAAAGAGCAGAAAAGTAATACCAACTAACACTCGAATTTTCAACAACTTACACAATCGCCCTCAAAAACAATCATAAAAAGTAATACCATGAGTACACCTAAGATAAAGTTCATTTTCGACCGCAAACATGTGGCAAGTAAAATCAAGAAAGGCAACATCGACCTCCGTATCACGCTGGACAAGACGCAGAAGTTTGTTTCCACTGGCGTAACCGTCTATCCGAAGGAATGGAACGAGGCAAAGGAGGAAGTCGTTAACGTCAAAGAGGCCATCGACCTGAACAACATCCTGCTCGGACTCAGGAAGCGTGTCTACAAGATTATAGCAGACATGGAAGAGTCCGGCAATATGGACATCAATGCCATCCCTACCCTACTGAAAGCAAAGAAGGTAAATATCTCCTTCCTTGAGTACATTCTTGACCGGGCAGAGAAGAAGCCTGTAGGAGATTACGCGAAGAAGACATACGCCGCCCTATGCAACAAGCTCGATGAATACGGTAAGATTGTCTATTTCCGCGACATCAACGCGAAGAGCATAAGAGACTTCGACGAATGGCTGCACGCCTACACATGGAAAGAGAAGGACAGGTTCAACAGGGATGTGGAAAAGCACTACTCACAGTCAACCATAGGATCGTATCATAAGAACCTAAAATCTTTCATCGCAGATGCTGTTGTTTACGGCTACCTGCAGGAGAACGTCTACGTCGCCAAGCGCATCAAGATAGACAAGGGAGAGGCACGCATCGACAAGTACCTGACCATTGAGGAGCTGGAGCAGATAGAAGCAGCAGATATGCCTACCGCCAGCCTTGCAGAGGCGCGTGACCTCTTCGTCTTCTAGAGCCGCACAGGACTTGCCTACGTATGACGCTTCTCTCATTACGAAGAATGAAGGAGTAAAGCTCTATTCTTCCCGCCGCCATAAGACCAACGTGCCGTATACCTGCGTGATAACAAGGAAGGCGCAGAAGCTGCTGGAGAAATATGAAGGCCATCTGCCGAAGATGCCTAACCAGCAGTATAACATCAAGCTTAAGCTGATAGCCGATGCAGCAGGTATAGACAAGCCGCTCTCGTCACACTGGGCTCGCCATACCGCTGCTATGACTTGGTTCAACGATAACGTTCCTATTGAGGTTGTCAGCAAATGCCTCGGCCATTCATCTGTCCTGATGACGCAGAAGGTCTACGCTCACCTGCTTGACAAGTCCGTTGCACAAGGATAAATAAATGTACGCGCACGCACAAACAAAGATAGTGCGACAAACATAAAGAATTACAGCTTTTAGTGCGCTGCCTGCGCATCTTCGCTTTCACGTCTGCATCCAAGTATCTTTCTACTTTATGTGTGAGAGTATGTTGCTATGGCTGCTGAGTATTCCGTGGACCTGTCCCTGCTTACAAGCTTCACATCAGCATGCTCATCCATCCATGACTTGAAACTGTCATGTTCCCTGTATCCAAGAAGGTCTATGGCATGACCGGTGTCCAGGTCAATTATTATGCTGCTGTAATCCATTCCTTTACGGAATGCCCAATCATCCACACCGATACGTCTGACATTCTTGTGCTCTGGCAATGTGGTCCTGTGTATACCCCTGAGCACTGTGGTGCTGCACACTGGTATACCCGAGTATGCCAATAGAGTGCTCGCTTTATTTGACGAACACGTGATGCCAGTTCTCAGGACCTGAAGCTCGCAACGCCTTGTCCGTCTACGATATCTGAATAGTTCAATGCATGGCTGTTCGCCAAATGTCTTGTGTCCACAATGCTTGTTTTTGCAGAAGAACTTTCTTCCTCCAACATGTAAGACGCATGTCTTTCCAAGTATTGGAAGGTCTGTGATGCTTCTTGTGTATCTGCTATGGACCTTACTGCTTTTCTCCTGACAATAGGGGCAGGTGGCTGAATGATTTGATGTTTTGTAGTAGATGTGTATCTGTGAATCTAGTATGTCGACAGATTCCATTGTAAGTTCGGACGAACTGAATAGAAGAGACGAATTAAGATCAAATTCTAAACTTTGTTTCTGAGAATGGCCATTATGTACGAAAAATGATGTATCTTTGTCGCCATTAGGATAGTTTTGCATGATTTGTAACTGTTTTGTTTGGCGACACAAAGTTACTAAAAATCAGCGAATTATCCCAGTTTTTATCGTTACAAATACTTAATATTCAGTGAGTTGTATGAAATTTTGGAGAAAGAATTTTAATTGCTCTGATACTTGTGGTTTCTGGTTAAAAAACAACCATAAGAGACACTATATTTTTCAACTAAATTGCAAAAGAACCAGGTATTTCGATAAAGCCAAACTACAAGAGAACGTCAACGACCAACGTGCGTTGAAGGCAATGTATCAGATAGGTAAGAATTTGGATAAGACTTTCTCCATAGACGAAATGGCAGAAGAAGCCCATTTAGGGAAGTACAGGTTTATCCGCCTCTTTAAGCAACAGACAGGATACACACCAGTTGAATACATCATTCGGCAACGCATCCTTCATGCACAAATGTTATTCATCGATGGGACCCACACACTGAAGGAAGTGGCAAGCATGATCGGATATAATAATCTCACTTATTTCACAAGATCATTCAAGATAATAACGGAACTTACCCCTTCCGAATTCATACGCCAGAACAAATAGCACCTCAGCATGAACCAACTAATAATCTGAAAAAATATTACCAAAAAAGGGCATGTGAGTTTTTTTCATACCTCTGACTTCGTCGAAAGTACTTCCGCTCGGAAAAGAAAAAGAAAAATGCTTTTTCTTTTTGCTTTTCGCTCGCTTATTCGTACCTTTGCAGCAATTATGGATAATCATTGTGACTTACATCATAGATTGTGGTATATGGGGAAATGGCTACTGGCCATTATACTCCTGCTGAATACCTGTCCCACGATGGCTCAGAAGGCGAAAGAGAAAAACGTCCGCCAAGAACTCTCGCAGGCAAGGAATTACCTGAAGCAACGCAACAAAAACTTCTCACAGGCCGAGCAGCTGATGACGAAGCTGCTCAAGGACTCTGCCAACCGCAACGACGTGCGCATCCATGCGGTGCTGCTCGAATCGGTGAAGGGACAGTATGACCAGGCCAACGAACGTCTTTACCTGAAGCAGAATCAGGACACAGCGGCCTTCTTCAACCTCGCTCGAAGGACGTTCACCATCGCCGAGACGCTCGACAGCCTCGACATGCTCCCCGACAAGAAGGGACGCGCCGTGGCTGAGCACAGGCAGAAAAACGCCGCCATGCTCCACCACTACAGGGCCAACCTCTACAACGCCGGCACTTTCTTCGTCAGGAAGGGCAAATTTGAAGATGCCTACACGCACCTCAGCACGTATCTGGATTGTGGCCATCAGCCGCTCTTCTCCTCCTATCATTATACTGAGACCGACCCGCGTATGCCCGAGGCTGCCTATTGGGCCACCTACTGCGGCTACAGGCTGAACGATGCTGACAAGGCCTTGCACTATCAGGCCATAGCCCGGAGAGACACGATTTACACCCAATACTGCCTGCAGTTTATCGCCGAAGCATATCGCTGGCAGAACAACGACAGCGCATATATCGCCACGCTGGAAGAGGGATACGAGAAGTTCCCCCTCATGACCTATTTCTTCCCCCGCCTCATCGATGCCTATACCGACAAGAAGCAATATGACAAGGCCCTCGCCCTGACCGACAGCGCCCTGGCCCTCTGCGACACCTGCGAGATTTTCCTCTTCGCCAAGTCCTCCGTCCTGCTGAGGATGGAGCGGTGGCAGGAGAGCGTCGTCTACAGCGAGCGACTCATCCATCGGAACGACAGCCTCGCCGAGCCTTACTTCAACGCCGGCACCGCCTTCGTCAATTTGGCCGAGACGCCCGAGGCGGCAAAGGACAAGAAACTGCAGCGCACCTACTATCAGAAGGCCCGCACGTATATGGAATACTACCGTCTGCTGATGCCCGACGAGAAGAAGAAATGGGCGCCCGTGCTCTACCGCATCTACCTCAACCTCAACCTCGGTCGCCAGTTCGACGAGATTGACAAGCTGCTCAACTCATAACACACCTCACACCTCTCACCTCACACTACTATGAAAAGAATCACCATCGTGGCAGGCGCACGCCCCAACTTCGTGAAGGTAGCCCCGCTCATCCGCGCCATTGAGAAAGCCGACGGCGCCTCCTATCTGTTAGTCTATGCAGGACGTGAGGACGACCCCACGCTCGAAGCCTCGATCTTCGACGATCTGCAGATGCCTCGTCCTGACGTCTTCCTCGGTGTCGACAGCACCAGTCTCAACGAGATCACCAGCCGTGTGATGGCTGAGTTTGATGCCTTGCTCGACCGCCAGCCTACTGATGTGGTCATCGTCGTCGACGACCTCGCCTCCACGATGGCCGCCGCTATCGTCACCAAGAAACGTGGATTGAAGCTGGCCCATCTCGTGGCCGGCACCCGTTCTTTCGATATGAACATGCCGAAGGAGGTGAACCGCCTCGTCATCGATGCCCTCAGCGACTACCTCTTCACCGCTGGTGTCAAGAGCAACAGCGTGGCCACCCGCGAGCAGGCCGAAGGTGCAGGCACCTATATGGTGGGCAATATCCTTATGGACACCCTGCGCTTCAACCATCAGCGACTCACTCCTCCCTCCACCATCAACCATCAACCCTCTACCTACCTCGTCTTTACCTTAAATAGAAAAGCCCTGCTGGCTGACGAAGCCAAGCTTCAGCGATTGCTCGAAGCCATGATTCAGGCTGCCGACGGCACTCCCATCATCGCTCCCCTGCGAGGCCTGGCCTACGATGTGGTAACGTCTCTCAACTCTAAACTCTCATCTCTCAACATTATAAGTTCTCTCCCTTACCTCGAGTTCGGCTGGCTCACCGCCAACGCCAAGGGCATCATCACCGACAGCGGCAACGTGGCTGAGGAAGCCACTTTCAACGGCGTGCCCTGCATCACCCTCAACAGCTACACCGAGCATCAGGAGACCGTCAGCGTAGGCTCCAACGTCCTTGTGGGCGAAGACCCGCAGCGTCTTGCCGAGGAGGTGTCACGAATGGTGAAGGGCGAATGGAAGAAATGCGCCCTACCCGACCGCTGGGACGGCCGCACCGCCGAGCGCATCGTTCAGATACTGATGCAGTAAGATATCACCCCACCCCTTCCCCTCCCCTTAAAAGGGAGGGGAGCGGCTGCGCCATCACTCCCTGAAATAGGGATTCATGCGCACCTCGTCGCCGATGGTGGTAGCGGGGCCGTGACCGGTGAAGACCTTCACGTCGGCAGGCAGCGGAGCCAGCACATGATGCAGGCTGTGCAGCAACTGCTGCCACGAGCCGCCCTCGAGGTCGGTGCGCCCTACGCTCATGCGGAAGAGGGTGTCGCCGGCAAAGAGCAATTTTTCTTTTTCACAATAGAACACCACGCTGCCCAGCGAATGGCCCGGCGTGTGCAGCACCTTCAGCTGAGTGTTGCCCAGAGTGATGAGCTCCCCATCGCTGAGGTCGTCGCCCAACGGCGGCATCGTCTTGTCATAGCTGGTGCCGAAGAATGCCTGCACCTGCAGTTTCATGCCATCGTAGAGAGGGCGGTCGGCAGCATGCAGACGGGGTTTGACGCCATACTCCTCAAAGAGTGTGTCAACGCCGAAGATATGGTCGAAGTGGCCATGCGTGCAGAGCACGTGGCGCAGCGTCAGGCCGTTCTTATCGATGTAGTCGACAAGGGCCTTGCGCTCCTCTTCGTACAACGCGCCGCAGTCGATGACTGCCGCCTCCTTCGTCTCGTCGCTCACCACGTAGCAGTTCTCCTGCACGGGGTTTACCTCAAATCGTTTGATATCCATTAACAATCAACAATAACCAATAACCATCAACCATCCACCATCAACCATCAACTGATGGGCAGATAGATGCAATATTTCTCCTTAAACCATTCCTCGCTGAACCAGGTGCTCAGCGACGTTGTCTGCACGATGCGCTTGAAGGGCTTTGTCTCCTCCTGCAAGTCGCCACCCTTGAGGCAGATGATGCCGTTGGGCAGGGCGTTGCGCTGCTCCTTGCCGATGTTTTTCTTCACCAGGCGCACCAGGTCGGGCAAGGGCATCACGGCACGGCTCACCACAAAGTCGTACTTGCCCTTCTCTTCCTCGGCACGCAGCTGCACAGGCGTACAGTTATTTAATCCGATAACCTGACACACCTCCTGTGCCACGCGGATTTTCTTCCCCGTACCGTCGATGAGCATAAACTGACACTCAGGGAAGAGAATGGCAAGCGGCACACCGGGGAAGCCACCGCCCGTACCCACGTCGAGTATCTGCGTGCCCGGCTTGAAACGCAGCAATTTGCCGATGGCCATCGAGTGCAGCACATGGTGCAGGTAGAGATTGTCGATGTCCTTACGCGAGATGACGTTGATCTTCTCGTTCCACTCACGATAGAGGCCGTCAAGGGCCGTCAGCTGCCGCTTTTGCTCCTCCGTCAACTCAGGAAAATACTTTTCTATCAGTTTCATGTGTGCAAAAATAGTGATTTTCTTCCGCCGAGGCAAGTTTTTGCCCTTTTTTTTTGCCATTTGCATAAATAATGCTAACTTTGCCAAATCAATCCATCCACCATCAACCATCAACCATCCACCATCAACCATCCACCATCAACCATCAACCATCCACCATCAACCATACACCATTAACCATCCACCTTCAACAATTATGCCCACGCCTCAGCCCACCCTTGATTTGATGGAGTTCATCGAGACGCAGATACTGCCCCAGTATGCCCAGTTCGACAAGGCCCACAACATGGAGCATGTCACTCGTGTCATCCGCCGCTCGCTGGAGCTGGCAGCTCGCACAGGTGCCGACACGGATATGGTGTACACCATTGCCGCCTATCACGACATCGGCATGTCGGGCCCAAGGGCCATCCATCACATCACAGGCGGAAAGATCCTGATGCAGGATGCCCGGCTGAAGCGCTGGTTCTCGGCTGAGAAGATCAAGCTGATGAAGGAGGCCATCGAGGACCACCGTGCCTCGGCCTCACGTTCGCCGCGCAGCCTCTATGGGAAGATTGTGGCCGAGGCCGACCGCGACATCGTGCCCGACCAGGTGTTCCGTCGCACGGTGCAGTATGGATTGAGCAACTATCCCGAGCTGGACAAGGAGCACCAATGGCTGCGTTTCAAAGAGCACATGGATCAGAAATACTCCATTCACGGCTACGTCAAATTGTGGATTCCAGGCTCGCCCAACGAGGAGAAACTGAACGAGCTGCGCAACATCATTGCCAACGAGAAGGCACTTCGCGAGCAGTTCGAGCGCTTCTTCGCTGAAGAGACAACAAATTCTTAAAAAACAACACATTATATGAAAAAAGCATTCCTTACAACAGTCATCGCTTTGGCTGTCGCTGCAAGTGTTTCTGCAGCAGAGAATATCAAGGCAACGGTTCACGCCGACCAGGCAGGAGCCAAGATCAACCGCGAGATCTACGGACAGTTCTCCGAGCACCTCGGCACCTGCATCTACGGCGGCCTCTGGGTGGGTGAGAACTCGCCCATTCCCAACATCAACGGCTACCGCAAGGACGTGTTCGAGGCCCTGAAGGAGCTGAAGGTGCCCGTGCTGCGCTGGCCCGGCGGCTGCTTCGCCGACGACTACCATTGGATGGACGGCATCGGCCCGAAAGACCAGCGTCCCTCGCTGCGCAATAACAACTGGGGCGGTACCATCGAGGACAACTCTTTCGGCACCCACGAGTTCCTCAACCTCTGCGAGATGCTCGGCTGCGAGCCCTACATCAGCGGCAACGTAGGCTCGGGCACCGTCAAGGAGATGGCCCAATGGGTGGAGTATATGACCAGCGACGGCGACACGCCGATGGCCCGTCTGCGCCGTCAGAATGGTCGCGAGAAAGCCTGGCACGTGAAGTATTTCGGCATCGGCAATGAGGCCTGGGGCTGCGGCGGCAACATGACGCCCGAGTACTACTCGGACGAGTTCCGCAAGTTCAACACCTACCTGCGCGACTACACCGGCAACCGCCTTTATCGCATCGGCAGCGGCGCCAGCGACTATGACTACAAGTGGACGGAGGTGCTGATGGACAAGATCGGCAACCGCATGCAGGGCGTCTCCCTACATTATTATACATGCTCGGGCTGGAGCGGTCCGAAGGGCTCAGCCACCAACTTCGACAACGACCAGTATTACTGGGCGCTGGGCAAGTGTCTGGAGATTGAGGAGGTGATCAAGAAACACAAGGCCATCATGGACGAGAAAGACCCGAAGAACACCGTCGGCCTGCTTGTCGACGAATGGGGCACATGGTGGGACGAGGAGCCAGGCACCATCGCCGGCCACCTCTACCAGCAGAACGCCCTGCGCGATGCCTTCGTAGCCTCCCTCTCGCTCAACGTCTTCCACAAATACACCGAGCGAGTGAAGATGGCCAACATCGCACAGATCGTCAACGTGCTGCAGTCGATGATCCTTACCGACCAGGAGGGCACAGGCCACATGGTGCTCACGCCCACCTACCACGTCTTCAAGATGTACACCCCGTTCCAGGAGGCCACCTACCTGCCCGTCGACCTGCCTACGGAGACCATTCAGGTGAGCAAGGCCTACTTCAAGGAGAAGGAGGGCGCCCGCGATGCCGGCTACCGTCCCTGCCCCATGCTCTCAGCCTCAGCAGCTAAGACCGTCGACGGCAGCCTCGTGCTGGCCATCACCAACGTCAGCCTCGACAAGGCCCAGACCATCGACTTCGACATCGCCGGCTATCAGGCCAAGCAGGTCAGCGGCGAGATCCTCACCTCGAAGAAGGTCGACGACTTCAACGACTTCCAGCATCCCGACGTCGTGTCGCCCAAGCCCTTCACCGATGCCAAGCTGAAGAAAGGCGTCCTCACCGTCAAGGTGCCCGCCAAGTCCATCATCGTGCTGAACATCAAGTAGGATTTGTTTGTCCGCAGATAATTTGGAGGCTCCAGAATCAACCCTGGAGCCTCCAAAATTATTTTTCAAGGTGCGAGAAAACTATTTGTGATGTTTGCCGTGATGCTCGACTTTCTCGATGGTGTCCTCAACAGCGTGGCGGACCTTGGGATCGTGCTGACCGACAAAGAAATAATAGACGAGAGCCAAGCCGGCAACCGTGACGATAAGGATGATGGCACGCGACAGACAACTGACCACGTATTTCATCAGGCCAACAGCAAGGATGATGGCCACAACAGCAACGATATAGAATACTGTGTTACTCATTTATTGAACATTGACCATTGAACGTTGAACATTGAACATTGAACATTGAACATTGAACGTTGAACATTGAACGTTGAACATTGAACGTTATTTTCCGAAGAGTTTGCGGAAAGCGGTGGGAACGGGCGTCTCGAACTCCAAAGGCTCGTGGGTGACGGGATGGGTGAAGCAGAGGAGCCAGGCATGGAGGCAAAGACGATGCAGGGGATCGTCGCCATTGCCGTACTTTGTGTCGCCACACACGGGATGGCCCATGTCGGCGGAGTGGACGCGAATCTGATTCTTGCGGCCAGTCTCCAGCTGAAACTCCACCAAGGAGTGTTCGGTGGTGCGGTCGAGCACGTGGAAATGGGTGATGGCGAGCTTGCCGCCATTATCGACGGGTGAGCTGTAGGTGACGTAGGCCTTGTTGTCCTTCAGCCAATTCTGGATGGTGCCCTCGTCCTGCTCCATCTCGCCGCTGACCACAGCCACATAGCGGCGGTCGTAGACGATCTGGTGCCAGTTGTGCTCAAGAATCTGCTCCGTCTCGATGTCCTTGGCATAGACCATGAGGCCGCTGGTGTCGCGGTCGAGGCGATGGACGACGTGAGCCGTGCATTTCTGGCGGCTCTTCTTGAAATAGTCGTCGAGCACGCTCTTCACGTTGAGCGACGAGTGGCCTGCAGCCATCGAGAGGATGCCGGGCATTTTTTCTATGACGATGAGCCAGCGGTCTTCGTAGACGATCTTCACATAGCGGCTCTTGAACGACTGCTGATTGCGTTTTGTCTTGCTGACAGCCACCTTCATGCCTGGCTTCAGGGCGAAGTCGAACTGGGTGACCGTCTTGCCGTTCACCTTGATGCCCCTACCCTGCAGCGTGGCCTTCACCTTCGTGCGGCTCTCGCCTACGTTCCTCAGCAGCCACTCCAGGAGCGGTGCCTCCTCGTTGACCACCAGGTGATCGTAGTCGCCCTCACGGTTGTATCCTGTGTTTACGCGCATAACCTGTAACCTGAAACCTGAAACTATATTCCGAAGGGATTGAGATTGGAATAGGCCTGGCGTGTCTTCTGCTCGATGCCCTCGGCAGAATACTCGCCGCTGACGTCGGCCATCTCCTCAGGATTGAGCTCCAGCACCATCTTCATGTCTTCCTCGGCGCCCTGCTTGTCGCCCTGCTCCAGACGCAGCATGCCACGCTCGCGGAAGGCATCCACATGGAAGGGATTGACGTCAATCACCTGACCATAGATGCCGATGGCGGCTTCGGCATTGCCCTTGGCAGCCTCCAGACGGGCGTGCAGCATCAGCACGTCTTCGCTCTCCTCGGTATGCTCGGTGAGCCACGTCACATCTTCCGTTGCACCGTTCAGGTCGCCCATTTTCATCAGCGTCTGTCCGCGCAGCAGATGGGCTTCGCCCAGCTTATCGTCCAAGGCGATGGCCTTTGTCAGTCGGGCGATGCCCTGGATGAGATGGTCCTGCCCCAGCTCGGCCTTGGCATAGAAGAGATGCGCCATCGCATTGTCGGCATCGACGGCGAGGGCCTGCTCGCAGAGGGCTGTCATCTCTTCGTAGTCCTCCTTCATATAGGCCACGCTGGCGGCCTGCATCTTCAGGTGGATATTGTCAGGCTCGTGTATCGCCAGCGTCTTCATCTCGGCCAGCGCATCATCAAGGCGTCCCATGTGCAGGAAAGCCCTCGACAGATAGTCGCGCACCTCGGGATCCTCCTTCGTCTGCAGCGCCTTCTCGAAGCATTTCATGGCATATTCATACTGGCCGATACGCATGGCCTTCACCCCGTCGTATTTCAGCAGGTCGAAGTTGCGCTCATCAGCCGCTTTCTTTTCTTCCTCGGGATCTGTAACTCCCCCAAACAATGAATTCCAAAAGCCCATATAATGAATTTCGAATTACGAATTATGATTTGTAAGGTGCAAAGGTACGAATAAGCGAGCGAAAAGCAAAAGAAAAATACTTTTTTCTTTCTTTTCCTAGCGAAAGTATCTTCGGCATATAATAAGTTTGCGCCCTCAGCGTTATTTATTAGAATGAAAGAAGAGAAAGAGAATATTGAGCAGACCTATACTCACATTCTGAAATATACAGGCATCTTTGGCGGCGTGCAGGGACTGAATATCATCGTGGGCCTTGTACGCAATAAGTGTGTGGCCTTCCTGCTTGGCCCTGCCGGTATGGGACTGGTGGCGCTGTTCAACTCGGTAGTGAACTTCGTGTCGCAGGCCACCAACCTAGGCATCTCGTTCAGCGCCGTGCGCCATGTGTCGGAGCTCTTCGATCAAGGCGACGAGGTGCGCATCCAGCATTTTGTGAAGGTGGTGCGAGCCTGGAGCCTGCTCACGGCACTCCTGGGCATGCTGGTGTGCTTGGTGGCAGGACCGTTGCTCAGCAGCCAGACCTTCTCCTGGGGCGACCACACGCTGCACTTCATGCTGTTGGCACCTGCCGTAGGACTGCTGGCCATCACGGGCGGCGAGACAGCCATCCTGAAGGGAGCCCGTAGGCTCAGGTCGCTGGCGATGATACAGATGCTGACCGTCGTGCTGTCGCTGCTCGTCACCATTCCCATCTATGCCATCTTCGGCGAGGCGGGCATCGTCCCCGTCATCGTCCTGGGAGCACTCATCACGATGCTGCTCACCATCCGCCATTCCTATCAGCTCTATCCCCTGCATCTCACGGGAGCGAAAGGCATCCTGGGCGAGGGCATGGAGATGGTGCGGCTGGGTGTGGCCTTTGTGGTGGCAGGCATCATGGGCAGCGGTGCCGAGATGCTGATACGCTCGTTCCTCAACGTGCAGGGCGACCTCGACGTGGTGGGTCTCTACAATGCAGGCTTCATGCTCACGATGACCTATGCGGGCATGGTGTTCTCGGCGATGGAGACCGACTATTTCCCTCGTCTCTCAGCCGTGGGTAAAGATGTGGAAGAGCTCAACTCGGTGGTGAACCGTCAGAGCGAGGTGACACTGCTCATCGTGTCGCCCATGCTGCCTATACTCATGCTGCTGCTGCCGATACTCGTACCCATCCTGTTCCGCAGCGACTTCCTACCCGTAGTGGCGATGGCACAGGTGATCCTCCTCTCGATGTACGTCAGGGCGGTGTATCTGCCGATAGCCTATATCACGCTGGCCAAAGGCGACTCGTTCCACTATTTCCTGCTGGAGGCCGCCTACGACATCCTCGTGGTGGTGTTCGTCATCGTGGGCTACGAGAACTGGGGCCTCACGGGCACAGGCTTTGCCATCGCCCTGGCCAATATCTGCGACATCCTCATCACCTATGCCTATGCCAGCATCCGCTATCATCTCAGGATATCGCCGATGGTACTGTGGATACTGGGCATCCAGCTGCCGCTGGGCATCGGCGTCTATATCCTCACCTTCATCGACAATGCCGTGCTCTACTGGGGCATGGGCAGCCTGCTCTGCATCGTCAGCCTGCTGATATCGGGCTATATCCTGCACCAGAAGTCGTCGCTGTGGTCGGCACTCATCGGAAAGTTAAAGTCAAGGTTCTCGCACAATGAGTAAGGTCACCGTTCTCGTCGCTGTCTACAATGCCGAAGCCTGGCTGTCGCGCTGTCTCGACTCGCTGCTGGCCCAGACGCTGCCCGACATACAGATAGTGTGCATCGACGACGCCTCTACCGACCATTCCCTACAGCTCTTGCAGCAGTATGCCGAGCGCGATGCCCGCATTGAGGTGATTGTCCTCGGCGAGAATCACGGCCAGGCCTTCGCCCGCAATCAGGGGCTGAAGAAGGCGCAGGGCGAGTATGTGTGTTTTCTCGACGCCGACGACTGGCTCTCGCCCAATGCCCTCGCCTCGGCGGTGGCCGTCTTCGAAAGCCATAGCGAGACCGACAGCGTACTCTTTCAGGTGGACATCGTCAATCCCGATGGCGTCGAGCGTTTGCCCTTGCCTGAGTTTGAAGTGCTGACGGGCCACGAGGCATTCCTGAAGAGCATCGACTGGCAGCTGCACGGCATCTATATGGTGCGCACCGCCCTGCATCAGCGTTTCCCCTACGACGACAGCTGCCGATGGTTCAGCGACGACAACACCACTCGCATCCACTATCTCCATTCGCGTGAGGTGCGCCCATGTAGCGGCGTCTATCTTTATTTCCAGCATCCCGAGTCGACGTCACATGCCGTCAGCGTGCATCGCTTCGACCGTCTGCGTGCTGCCGAGAGCATGAAGGAACAGCTGCAGCGGGCCAATGCCTCCCACGAAGTGATGTGCGAATGGGAGGTGCAGCGTGTACTGGTGCTGGTGGAGTGCTACCGATTCTATTACGAGAAAGGACATCAGCTGTCGCCCGCCGACCGCCGGCAGGGACTGCAGAAGATGCAGCAGTTTCGGAGCTCCATCGACCGCTCGATGCTCAAAAGCCCGAAGGTGCATAAGTTCGGCTATCGCCTCATGCCCTCATGGTGGCTTTTCCGCTGTCAGGAGTGGCTCTATTTCACCTTGCGGGGATTGTTTGGTAAAAACACATACTGATTTCTACACTTTCCAAAAAAGTCCCAAGCCTTGGGACTTTTGTCCCAGGCCGTGGGATTTTTGTCCCAAGCCTTGGGATTTTTCTGGGAAAGATATTTTTCTCAGGTAACTATTGCGTTTTCAAAAGGAAATGATTACCTTTGCAAATTGGTATGAATCTGAATCTTTTAGAACAACTCAACGACAGCCAGCGCGAGGCCGTGGAATGGTGCGACGGCGCTCAGCTGGTGATAGCTGGTGCGGGCTCGGGCAAGACGCGAGTCCTCACCTATAAGATTGCCTATCTGCTGGAGCAGTACAATCTGGCGCCGTGGAATATCCTCGCCCTGACCTTCACCAACAAGGCGGCTCGCGAGATGAAGGAGCGCATCGCCCGACTGGTGGGCGACGAGCGTGCCCGCTATCTGCAGATGGGCACTTTCCACAGCGTCTTCGCACGCATCCTGCGCAGCGAGGCGGCAGCCATCGGCTACCAGTCGAACTTCACCATCTACGACCAGAGCGATGCCCGCTCATTGGTGAAGAACATCATCCGCGAGATGCAGCTCGACGACAAGGTGTACAAACCCAACACGGTGGCCGACCAGATATCGATGGCGAAGAACCATCTCATCCTGCCCGACGCCTTTGCTAACTGCTCGCTCTTCGACCCGAAGCACCCCCAGGTGGTCAACATATATAAGATGTACGCGATGCGATGCCGTCAGGCCAATGCGATGGACTTCGACGACCTGCTGGTGCAGACGTTCCTGCTCTTCAACGAGCATGAGGACATCCGCCAGAAATACGTCGGGAAATTCCAGTATGTGCTCGTCGACGAGTATCAGGACACCAACTTCGCCCAGCAGCGCATCGTCTGGCTGCTCACCCGCGAGCACCAGCGCGTCTGCGTGGTGGGCGACGATGCCCAGAGCATCTACAGTTTCCGCGGCGCCAACATCGACAATATCCTCAACTTCCGCGAGGCCTACACCAACGCCCGCCTCTTCAAGCTGGAGCAGAACTACCGCTCCACGCAGCTCATCGTCGAAGCCGCCAACAGCCTCATCCGCAAGAACGAGCGACAGATACCGAAGGACGTCTACAGCCAAAACGAGCACGGCGAGAAGCTGCAGCTGAAGCCGGCACAAAGCGACCGCGAGGAGGCGATGATCGTGTGCAACGACATCCGTCGGCTGCGCCGTAAGGAGAACCTGCAATACAGCGACTTCGTCATCCTCTACCGCACCAATGCCCAGAGCCGCAGCTTCGAGGAACAGATGCGCAAGGACAACATCCCCTACCGCATCTACGGCGGCCTGTCGTTCTATCAGCGTAAGGAGATCAAGGACGTCATCGCCTATTTCCGCACCGTCGCCAACCCCGACGACGAGGAGGCCCTGCGACGCATCATCAACTACCCTACCCGAGGCATCGGCGACACGACGGTGCAGAAAATCGTCGGCACAGCCACCCGCCACAACGTCTCGCTATGGACGGTCATTAATTCGTTGAGAGTTCAGGGTTTAGAGTTGAGTGACTCTTGTTTTGCAGCGGAAGGACAAATGTCACTCAACTCTCAACTCTCAACTCTCACCAAGAAAAAGATTGAGGCCTTCCGCCAGCAGATTGAGGGCTGGCGCTCACGAATCACCTCGGAGGACGCCTACCAGCTGGGCCACGCCATCATACAGGAGAGCGGCATCGCCAAGGACATTTACAGCGGCCGCAACCCCGAGGACCTGTCACGACAGGAAAACCTGCAGGAGTTCCTTGCGGGCATGCAGGACTTCGTAGAGAGCCGCCGCGAAGAGGATATGGCCGACGAGACATCGCTGAACGACTTCCTGCAAGAGGTGGCGCTGCTCACCGACCTCGACAGCGACAAGGACAACGACCAGCCGAAGGTGTCGTTGATGACCATCCACTCGGCCAAGGGCCTTGAGTTTCCCGTAGTGTTCATCGTGGGTTTGGAGGAGAACATCTTCCCCTCGCCGATGTGCACCAATTCCATGCGCGAGCTGGAGGAGGAGCGCCGTCTGCTCTACGTGGCCATCACCCGTGCTGAGAAGCATTGCATCCTCACCTGCGCCGAAAACCGTTTCCGCTTCGGGCGCATGGAGTTCGACACGCCGTCGCGCTTCATCCGCGACATCGACCCAAATCTGCTGCAAGTGGATGGAAGACCCACCCCCAACCCCTCCCTTGGAGGGAGGGGAATACTCCCCTACTCCTCCCCATCAAGGAGTGGAGCAAATAGCTGGGAGCAGAACGCCCACCCTGTGGCCACACAGTTCAAGGCCGATCCCATGCGGCGTGCCGTTCCCCATTCCAAGCCAGAGCCTCCCATCGACCCCTTATCGCCGCAGTTCAAGCAGCTATTACATACCGCCAGCAGCGGACGCTACAAGCCCCTCTCATCACTTCGAAACACCGGCGCAGCCACTCCCCTCCCCTCGAGGGGAGGGGCAGGGGTGGGGTCTGCATCCGCATCTTCAGGGCTGGGCTCTGCATCTTCTCCCCTCCCCTCGGGTGGGAGTACTCTCCGCGAAGGTGCCGTCATCGAGCACCAGCGTTTCGGCATCGGCACCGTCGTCCGCATGGAGGGCACAGGCGACAACGAGAAAGCTACCGTCGATTTCCGCAATGCCGGCACCAAGCAGCTCCTCCTGAAGTTCGCCCGCTACAAAATCGTGAAGCCTTAACACTTCATCTGAGCAACGTTAGAAAATTTGCTGAGTGAGCTGTTTATTCTGCTGAGTGAGCTGTTTATTTTGCTGAGTGAGCTGTTTATTCTGCTGAGTGAGCTGTTTATTCTGCTGAGTGAGCTGTTTATTTTGCTGGGGAGCCTCCCTATTCTGCTGAGGAGGCTCCCTACGACTTTTTGCAGCCACTTGAAGTTCGTCATCAAAGCGTGACAACCTTTTGTCAACCTATGACAACCCCAAATAGGTTGCAAATCCTTTGTACATCGGCATTTTGACAACGTGACAACCTTAAACGTGAAAAATCTATATTGTATAAATGTCCTCAATGCATGAATATGAAGGTTTATGAATGTTTGATTTCCCATAAGCTATTGAAATACATTTTGTTATATCAAAATATGAAGGATGAAGGTATAAACTAAAATATTTTTTGAAGATGATGCGTTTGAATTGATTCAGGTAATAGGGCTGCCGAAATTGTTTTCAATCATTTTCAGGGTTTGCGGTGCAAAGATGAAGATTTTTCTGTAAAATCGTGCCGGTTTCAAAATCTTTTTGTATTTTTGCAGCGTTCTTCGGAACATGACATATTGAAATAACGAAGCGTTATGCTCGACTTGCGAATGGAAACGTAGGAAACTTCCAATGATATGCAAGGACAGTGATAGCGGTTTGCGCGTATAGCGTGGACTGATTACTGCATCTACATATCAAGGTAATTCCTACGACCTCCATTCGAAGACGTGGTAAATCAGCTCCACGCTTCATAACAATTAAAGGCTCTTGTGGTGGCTGGGGGGCATATATAAATATTATGCAATTTACTGGTGAAGAATTGGCGGCAGTCATGAAATTGGGCATTGCAATGGTTGGGGCTGACGGTCGTACAGACGAATCAGAGTTAGAAGTTGTTAGAAATGAACTAACAAGATTTGGTGCTTCTGTAGGTCAGATGCTTGCATTGTCAAGAGATGCACAGAGAATGGAGTTTGATAAAGCTGTCAGAATTATATCAAACTTCGACTATGAAAGAAAAAAGTACGTGGCTTCCTACCTTGCAGTCATTATGATTGCAGATGGGGAAATCGATGACAAAGAAGTTGCTTTATGGCAGTTGGTAACTTTAATGTGTGGGCTCCCAGAAATGGATGTAAACCAAGCTGTAGATAATATGAACAACCTATAATGAACAATATTAAGTATGGAGAAAACTCATGCTTTAAAGGACATCGCTCCTTTCTCGTCATCAGATTTAGTGCAGACTGTGAAGGAGCTACGAAAATACCGTTCTTTAATGTGGAATCAGGCTCAGAACGACGGAAAACTTGGCTATGCAATGCAATATTATGAGGTGGTACGCACCCTGATTTATGGCATATATTTCACATGGGAGAAGTATAAATATGAAAATGGATGGATTGACGGTATTGCAGAAGAGGGTGAGGACATGATGCAATATCAGATGTTCCAAATAGGTGTGGTAGAGAGAATTGAAGGATTGCTTCAAGCGTGTAGGCAAGAAAACGTTTTTGGAATGTTCCCTGGAGGAAAAGAAACGAATGAAAAATTAATTCTAATATATGGCGACTTGCTGTCAAACTTAAGAAAAGGAGCAATTCGCCTTGATAATTACAATTTACAATCATTATAGACTGAAGATCCGACAGGTAAAACGGCAAGAATTATGGCAGAAGGAATCAATATGGGGCGTAAATCCCCTTGGACAAAAGAAGAATATGTTTCTGTGTACAACAGAGTCAATAATTATGCTAAGCGATTATCAGCACAATTATTAATTGAAGAAGGAACAAAGTCGGCAGCAGAGGCAATTGCTGCATATAATATTTACAAGTGTCCCGCAATATACCTTTTCGTACACTATCACTATGGTGTGTTTGATGATTTGGGGATGAGCGGTGATGAAACATCTGCTTATCTTATGATGTTCTTACCAAATGTCAAATACTTTGCAAGGGAGTTGAAAAAGGCATTTGCCACAGGACAAGTGTTCCTCAATGACCCAAGCAATGACCTCGCTTCTAAATTGATTGATATGTGCGAAGAGATTCTATACATTGAAGATAATTTCTAACTTTATTGCTTATCCTACAGGTGTAAAAGATTAGTGCCGAATAATTTATATGTTACGGCTAATTTGATTATGATGAACTCTCAATTACAGAAATCCAGCCTGTTTAGCCTTTTGTGTGATACTGGAATGCAACGTGCAGAGGGACGTGTACGTTCAAAATCATTGTTGGAGGAAATGTCATTGGTTGGCTTTATTCCATATACAGATTACTATTTGCATCAGTTGGTATTAAATTCTGTTGACCTGAATGACCATTTATATGTTGCTCCATACCTTGTGAAATTTTCAAAAGATACTCCTGTCTATCCATATTTCAAGACAATAACGAAAGCTATAGGAAAGAAATATAGAATAGACGAGAAACTATATATCGACCCGATTTTAGATGAGATACCTAAATCTGTTCTTCAATACGCACATTTCAAACTTCCACTTGATGGTAACCAGCTATTGCATCTGATGTTAAAGAAGTGGGACAAAAAAGATTTGTTCGTAAAAAATGATGACGGTACATATGACTACAATGGTCGTGAAGGGGAATGGGAATTGTCGTGTGGATTAGGGAACATGATTTCAATATCCAACAACTTTCTTTGCTTATGCAGATATATAAACAAGGTTACAGGCATCCCCAGTTATACTGTCTTGACATCCGATGATACAATAAGAGTGCTGCCAGAAAATGAGTGCGAATAATTCATACTTCTTTGATAACATTGCCTCCGTGTTTCGTTTTGGCAAGCACAGAGGCAAGTCTCTATGGAGTGTTATGTCAGAGAACGAATCTTATGTTTATTGGTGTGTAAACAATATTCCGGAATTCACTATAAGTAAGGAAACTCTGAAGCAGATTCGGGCCTTATTTCCGATGTTCATTATTACATCAAACTTTTCAAGTCATATAGGAGAACTACAGGAGTTTGATGATTATGACGAAGATGATGGATGGCGTGACTATGAAGAAGAACCCACATATGAACGTTATAGAGGCTCTTATGCGCAAGATGAAATGGGATATAGTGATGATGACATAGACACGATATTTGATGGAGACCCACTCGCATATTGGAATATCGACTAAAAATGAGGGGATAGAGATTGTTTTATAATTCATAGGGCGGGAAGCCGCGCCGACATCCTCGGCCTCGGCTTCCCGCCCTTGCGTTTCTCTACAAGTAACTTACAGCCCCTCGATTTCCTCTACAGTCAGGCCAGTAATCGACATGATTTCCTTCACATCGTATCCCTTGTTTTTCATCCTTCGGGCGGTCTGCATGAGAGCTTTGTGCGTGGCAGACTCTGTGATGACCACTTCGTTCTTCTCCCATTCATCCCAATCGGTGTCGGCAAGGTATCCTGCAACTTGCTCACGAAGAGGTTGCAGATCATCGCGTATGACCTTCCAGACCTCACGGGGTTCTATCTGATAATAGTCGTGTACCAACACATGGCGCATCTTGGCGATAAACTCCCACGGTGTTTCAGGATGCTGGTTGCAGAAAGCCCGTGTCAGTTTGTAGGATGCCTCGCCAATAATCTCAATGTTCTTGACAATGCCGTAATATCTCAGCTTGTCAGCCTCCAATTGTTCCTTTGTCTTGCCGTCGGCAAAATCGAGGATGTTTGTGATGGCTTCCACTATATGCTCCAGACGGTCGCGATCTCTAACGTTCTCTCTCATATATCAGTTTCCTGTCTTGGTTTACACTTTCTCTTACCCGAGGGCGCAGAGTGCCGTCCTCAACGATGTCCACGGGGCGGCCGAGCAGTTTCTCCAGTTCGCAAATCATCGCCGCGTGTTTCAGCAGGCTGATGCCGTCCTCTTCATACTGCACGAGCAGGTCAACATCGCTCAGCGGTGTCTCCTCGCCACGAGCGAAAGAGCCGAATATCCAAGCCCTCTGGATGGGCTGGGTCTTGAAATAGTCGGCAATTGTCTTTTGCATCACTTGAGTTCTCATAAGCGTTTCGTTTAAAATCTGCTGCAAGGACGGTGCAAACCGAATGCAGAGAGCTTGCTCTTTGCTAAGGCGCAGCCCGTTCTCGCACGCAATTAGCGTGCAAATATACAAAAAGATTTCGAATAATTGTGTTATTCGAGCGAAAAAAACGTGAATCGAGCTAAAATTGAGAGCCCGAGATGGTACTAGACGAAATCAATGCGGAGATTCGTGCCTCAAGGGACGAAAGGCAACGAGTAGGCGACATTAGTATGATGGAAGGCCTTTGTGCAAAGGTGTTTTCAGAGACGATGTTAGGTCTTGACTTTTTTTTGCGTTAATCTCTTTTATTAAGCCGAATCAACAAAGCCATCCTTGAAAATGTATGCAAAGACGATGGGGACGACAAGTCCAAAGGCAAACGCTCCAGAAACTTGAAAAAAATCAAGCGTTTGTGATAATGTGAAAGAAAAATGCATTTTTTCTTTGGCAATTGAAAGCAAATTCGTATCTTTGCGGCCAATTGTAAACTTAACACTCAATAAAAGAACTTTATGTCCGACACACATTCCATTGTTGGCGCGAAAATCAAAGGAATCAGAGAGACAAAGAACCTCTCCATCGAAGAGATTTCTGAGCGCAGCGGCCTCACGGCAGAACAGATTATTTCCATTGAAAACGACGTAAACCTGCCCTCATTGGGCCCACTGATCAAGATTGCCCGTGCGCTAGGTGTCCGCCTGGGCACGTTCATGGACGACAACGACGCCCTGGGTCCCGTTGTCTGCAGGGCCGAAGACCGTGAGCGCGACAGCAGCATCAGCTTCTCGAACGGTGCCACCGATGCCCGCAAGCATATGGAGTATCACCCGCTGGCTCAGCAGAAGGCCGGCCGCCACATGGAGCCATTCGTTATCGACATCAACCCCGAGGACAGCCCTGAGTTCCAGCTCTCGGCCCATGAGGGTGAGGAGTTCATCTATGTGATGAACGGCGAGGTGGAGATTGTATACGGCAAGGACACCTACACCCTGAAGGAGGGTGACAGCATCTTCTACGACTCTATCGTGAAGCACCATGTGCATGGTGCCCCGGGAAAGAGTGCCAAGATACTGGCGGTTGTTTATATTCCGTTCTAACGTTATAACGTCATAACGTCATATCGAAAACGGGAAAACGGGATAACGTCATAACGAAAACGGGAAAACGTCATAACGTCATAACGAAAACGTGAAAACGTCATAAAGAAAAAAGAATGAGTAATGTAAGATTAGATATGGCAGGCAGGCCACTGCCTGATAGGACTTACCCTGCAGAGACAGGAAGTGCGGGCTATACCCTTCATGAGCGAACCCTCGGCCAGTGGCTTGAGCATTGGGCTGAGACGACGCCTGACAAGGAGTATATCGTCTATTCAGACCGCGACCTGAGATTCACTTGGAGCAAGTTCAACGAGCGTGTCGACAATCTGGCCAAGGGCCTTATCGCCATCGGCGTAAAGAAAGGATCGAACGTCGGCATCTGGGCGACCAACGTGCCCGACTGGCTCACCTTCCTCTATGCTACGGCGAAGATCGGCGCCGTGCTGGTGACCGTGAACACCAACTACAAGCAGAACGAGCTGGAGTATCTCTGCAAGGACTCCGACATGCACACCCTCTGCATCACCGACGGCACATGGGACTGCAACTACGTCGACATGACCTACACCATGCTGCCTGAGCTGAAGACCTGCGAACGCGGACACCTCAACAGCGAGCGTTTCCCCTATCTGAAGAACGTGGTGTATATCGGTATGGAGAAATACCGCGGCATGTTCAACACCGCCGAGCTGCTGCTCCTGGGACAGAACATCGAGGATGAGACGCTCATTGAGATGAAAAAGAACGTCAACTGCTACGACGTCTGCAACATGCAGTACACCAGCGGCACCACGGGCTTCCCCAAGGGCGTGATGCTGACCCACTACGGCATTGCCAACGACGGTTTCTTCACCGGCGAGAACATGGGCTTCACCGCCGACGACAAACTCTGCGTCTGCGTGCCCCTGTTCCATTGTTTCGGCGTCGTGCTGGCCACGATGAACTGTCTGACACACGGCTGCACCGAGGTGATGGTGGAGAAATTCGACCCGCTTGTCGTGCTGGCCTCCATCCATAAAGAGAGGTGTACGGCCGTCTATGGTGTGCCGACGATGTTTATTGCCGAGTTGAACCATCCGATGTTCTCGATGTTCGACCTCACCTCGCTGCGCACGGGCATCATGGCCGGCAGCCTCTGCCCCGTGGAGCTGATGAAGCAGGTCAGCGAGAAGATGTATATGACCATTACCAGCGTCTACGGCCTTACCGAGTCGTCGCCCGGCATGACGCAGACCTGCCTCAACGACACCTTCGAACAGCGCTGTACCACCGTGGGCCGCGACTTCCCCTTCGTTGAGGTGAAGGTGCTCAACCCCGAGACCGGCGAGGAATGTCCCGTCGGCGTGCAGGGCGAGATGTGCTGCAAGGGCTTCAATGTGATGAAGGGCTACTACAAGAATCCGCAGGCCACGGCCGAGGTCATCGACAAGAACGGTTTCCTCCACTCTGGCGACCTGGGCATCAAGGACGAGCAGGGCTTCTACAAGATCACGGGCCGCATCAAGGATATGATTATCCGTG
>JAGAAJ010000102.1 GCA_017615355.1 Prevotella sp. | reverse complement strand
TCATAATCCTTCGTGTCAACATACTCGATATCTGTTATCACAAAGTGGTCAAGCACTTCCTTGGGAAGTACAAGACGGGCTAACATTATCAAACCTTTGTCTTCCATGAGGCAAAGGTAATAAATTTAATTGAAACAAAGATTTAACCCTATGAAAAATCTACTGAGCCGATTTGAAGCAGCAACTGGGTAAATGGATTAAAGTGGGAGCTGCATCACCACAGCATCAGAATAGGTATTATCGCTGCGGAGTATCCAATCGGTAAGAGTGGCTGTGGGACGGTAGCCCATTGAAAGGAAGAGCTGGCGAGCAGGCTGGTTGTCGGCACTGACGACGGCATAAAGCTGATGCAGATGGATGACACGACGGGCGTAATCGTGAAGGGCTTCAAGAGCGGCCTTGGCATAACCCTTGTTACGATGGGGCTGCTCGATGACAATGCCCACTTCGGCACGACGATGACGCGGGTCGAAGTTGATGAGATCGGCAATGCCGACTGTTATAGGTGAGAGGTGAGAGGTAAGAGGTGAGACTTCGTCCTTTTCGATAATGAGACGTAGCTGTCGATCTGCAAAGATATCGTCGGAGGATGTGGCGATATAGTCGTGCAGGGTATAGCGCGAATAGGGTACATTGGTTTCACCCACAGCCCACAACTCTGCGTCGTTCTCGATGCGGTAGAGCAAATCGAGATCTTCTGGCTCCATAGCCCTTAACTTTACCTTTGCGTTCACCATAACCTTAACCAATAACCATTTACTAACCCTTAATAATCTCCACTTGGGTAATCAGCATTTTCCGGCGTGTGCTATAGGTGCCGAGGGTAGGATGCTTATCCGTCAGCATAGCTGTTTGTTCAATCATCTGCTGGAAAGAGAAGGTTTCGGCATCGTAGACCACACTGGCACCTGAGGGCAACTGTTGCTCCAGCGACGACAGCTCTTTCGTATGAATGTAGGTAGCGGTCAGTCCTCTACGCTTGGCCAAAGCCCGACACTGATTAAGCATCTTGGTTGAACCGACGAAGTAATAGCTGACATCGGCGCGTGGCTTATCCGCAAAGCCGAGACTGCTGCGCATTCGTTCATAGAGCATCTGAAGCAAGGCGATGAAGGCACGGAAATAGATGGCAATCTTAATGGGCAGGGTGACGAAGAACGACAAGTGCCCATAGTGTTTGCGGAAGAAGATAAGCATGGCCTGATAGAAGACATGCACGTAACGATAGCTGGACTTCACCGTCGACTCACCCTTGTAGTGCACGATGTCGGCAGGCACGTACCAGTTCTCGTAGCCGCCCTTCAGCAATCGGTAGCTGAGGTCGATGTCCTCGCCATACATGAAGAAATCCTCGTCCAAAGCCCCGACCTTGTCAATGGCCTCACGCCGCAACATGCAGAAGGCACCACTGATGACGTCGATGCGCCCAGGCTCATCCCAAGGCAGGTGTTTCATATAGTAGCGCTTGGAGAAACCAAGCATCTTCAGCATCGAGACCCAAGGCGTGGGCAGCGCACGACGTGATTCGGGTGCCAGCGAACCGTCAGGGTTGTGCATTTTCGCACCCACACCGCCAGCCTGGGGATGTGCGTCCATGAAGTCTAGCACCTTTTGCAGGCTGTCTTCAGCGATAAAGGTGTCGGGATTGAGAAGTAGGATATAGTCGCTCGGGGTCGTATCGACATCTTCATCAGAGCAGGAAAACTGCTCTGCGCTCTGGCGTATTGCGAGGTTATTGGCGCGAGCAAAGCCCAGATTCTGAGTGCTTTCGATGATGGTGATATCATCGCCAAAACGCTTGCGCAGATAGTCCACAGTATCATCGTCAGAGGCATTGTCCACAATGTATATCTCGTGGTCGATGTCCTTGGTGGCACGCTGCACGCTGACGATGCACTGCTCAAGATAGTAGCGCACATTATAGCTGACGATGACGACGGTAAGCTTCATGCGGGTTCTTCTGCGGATTCTGAGGATTCTTCTATCGATTCTGAGTCATCTGTATCATCTGTGTTATCTGGGGCATCTGGGATTTCCTGGATTTCCGGAGTCTTCACCTCTTCTTCACAGCGGCTCATGGTGGGAATGACGAAAGGCATACAGAGCAACGTCACAACGGCGAGATAACCGTAGGAAGCCTCCAGTTCGAAGACGTAGTAGAGGAAAGTGTTGACCACCAACAGTGCCCCCATCACGCACAGACGCAAGGTACCCCATTTAGCCAGTGCCGGAGCCTTTCGCTGCTGCAAATCGTTGCTGACGCGCTTGAACTTAAACAGGCGCAGCGACAGCGGTAACAGAGCGATAGTGAGCAAGATCATCACCGTAGAGCAGATGAAACGCTGCTCACGTGTGGTCTCGGCAAATATGCCCAAGTCCACATGGAGGAACTCACCCAATATATATAATAATGTGGCCAGCAGCAAGGCGCCGCTGAAAATCGTCATTAACAGGTTGCGTGTTTTCTTCATTTCCAATAACCGTTAAACAATAACCAATAACCGTTGCTTTTACCCCTCGAAGGGTGTGCGGTTGAGTATAGAGCGTCCCAGCGTCACTTCATCAGTATATTCCAGTTCGTTGCCTACGGCGATGCCGCGTGCTATCATGCTGACAGCGACTCCTGTAGATGCCAGCCGACGGAAGATGTAGAAGTTGGTGGTGTCACCCTCCATCGTAGAGCTGAGTGCCAGGATGACTTCCTTGACGACGCCGTCCCCTACCCTCTTCACCAGCGAGTCTATCTCCAAGTCAGAAGGACCAATACCGTCCATTGGCGAGATGAGTCCACCCAATACATGATAGAGGCCATGATACTGCTGGGTGTTCTCGATGGCCATCACATCCTGAATGTTCTCCACCACACAGATAGTAGAGCTGTCGCGGCGAGTATCGGCACAGATGGGACAGATGTCGGTGTCGCTTATATTGTGGCAGACGCTGCAGAACCTGACCTCGCGCCTCATTGTGGCAATAGCATCGGCAAACTGCTCCACGCTGTCGACAGGCTGGCGCAGCATGTGCAGCACCAGTCGCAAGGCGGTCTTGCGGCCTATGCCCGGCAGGGTGGCAAACTCCTGCACGGCACGTTCTAACAGTTGTGATGGGTATTGCTGATTCAATGCTTAATGTTCAATGCTAAATATTCAATTTTCTATCTCCGAGAGCTCGAGCCAACGCATGGATTTCTCGTCCAGTTCATCGTTGAGCAGCGGCAGACGCTTACTCATCGCTGTGATCTCATCCACGCTGATAGTGCCCGAGCTGAGGGCATCCTCTATATGTTTTTTCTCTGCCTCCAAAGCGGCGATTTCTTTCTCCAACTGCTCAAACTCACGTTTCTCCTTGAAAGACATCCGTCTTTTCGTGGTAAGTGGTGAGGTATGAGAGGTGAGAGAATTGTCTGAGTCTGATTTGGTGGAGGTCTTCACAGCCTTTACTGGCATTTTCTCACCTCTCACCTCATCATTATTTTCTTTTGAGAACTCCCTATACTGCGTATAGTTTCCGGGGAAATCCTTGACGACTCCGTTGCCCTTGAAGACCAGCAAATGGTCGACCACCTTGTCGGTGAAGTAACGGTCGTGGCTCACCACGATGACGCAGCCGGGGAAATCCTGTAGGTATTCCTCCAGAATCTGCAGGGTCACGATGTCGAGGTCGTTAGTCGGCTCGTCCAATACCAGAAAGTTGGGATTACGCATCAGTACGGTGCAGAGGTAGAGCTTGCGCCGCTCTCCGCCGCTGAGCTTATAGACGTAGTTGTATTGCTGGTCGTTGGTAAAGAGGAAATGCTGCAGGAGCTGCGAAGCAGAGAAATGGCGGCCTTGTCCGAGGTCGATATACTCGGCAATGTCGCGCACCACATCGATGACTTTCTGCTGCTCGTCAAACTGTAAGCCCTCTTGTGAGAAATAGCCGAAACGGACGGTGTCGCCAATGACGATGCGACCTGAATCCGGCTCCAGCTCTCCTAAGAGCATCTTCAGGAAGGTAGTCTTTCCCGTACCGTTGCTGCCCACGATGCCCATCTTCTCAAAGCGTGAGAAGTTGTAGTAGAAGTCCTTCAGGATGACTGTTGAGTGACTTTTGTCCGAAGATGAAGTGTCTCTAAACTCTGAACTCTCAACTCTAAACTCCTTAGAGATATACTGGCACTCAAAAATCTTGCTTCCGATATATACATTGCTGGTCTTCAGTCGGATAGCACGCTCTTCGATGCGAGCCTTGGCCATTTTCTCCAACTCATAGAAAGCATCCTCTCGGGCACGGGCCTTATGACCTCTAGCCTGCGGCATACGTCGCATCCACTCCAGCTCGGTGCGGTAGAGGTTGTTGGCACGAGCTATCTCAGCGCGCCGGTTGTCGATACGCTCCTGCCGTTTCTCCAAGTAATAGGAGTAGTTGCCGCGATAGGTGTAGATGGTGTGATCGTCAAGCTCAAGGATCAGCGAGCACACCCGGTCGAGGAAATAGCGGTCGTGGGTGACCATGAGCAGCGTCTTGTTGCCCCGACTGAGAAAACCTTCCAGCCACTCAATCATCTCCAAGTCGAGATGGTTGGTAGGCTCGTCAAGGATGAGGAAGTCGGGCTCAAGAATCAGGACATTGGCTAGGGCGACACGCTTCTGCTGTCCGCCGCTAAGCTGTCCTACGGGCTGGTTGAGGTCGCGTATCTTCAGCTGTGTCAGAATCTGCTTCGCCTTCAGCACCTTCTCCTCATCGCCCTGATGATTAAAGCACGCATCGAGCACGCTATCGTTAGGGGCGAAGTGAGGTGTCTGCTCCAAGTAGCCCAGCTTCAGGTCGCGCCGGTAGATGATAGATCCCTCGTCGTAGCCCTCCTTACCTGTGAGGATGGAGAGCAATGTCGACTTGCCCGTACCATTCTTGGCGATAAGCCCGACCTTCTGCCCTTCAGCAATAGAAAAGCTGATGTTCTCGAAGAGCATCAGCGCGCCAAACGATTTCGTCAGGTTCTGTACGTCAAGGTATGGAGTGTCTTTCGCCATCCTTAGCTACAAAGACTTGTTAATCTTTTCTATATAGTCGAGCACCTCTTCCCTACCCGTTCCTTTCTCGGCAGAGGTGATAAAGAACGGCGGCATCTCCTCCCAAGCCTCCAGCATCTTTTTCTGATAGGCATCCACGTTTAGCTTCACCTTTGTGGCAGAGAGCTTGTCGGCCTTGGTGAAGAGGATGGAGAAAGGCACGCCCGACATGCCCAGCCAGTTCATAAACTCCAGGTCGATGGCTTGCGGCTCCAGCCGGACGTCGACCAATACAAAGGTGTTTACCAATTGCTCTCGTCCGAGAATATAGCCGCGAATCATCTGGTCGAGCTTAGCCACCTCTTTCTTCGAGCGCTTGGCAAAGCCGTAGCCGGGCAAATCGACCAAATACCATTCCTTATTGATAATGAAGTGATTGATGAGGAGCGTCTTGCCAGGAGTAGCCGACGTCTTGGCCAGTCCCTTGTGACGGCAGAGCATGTTGATGAGGCTGGACTTGCCCACATTGCTTCGTCCGATGAAGGCATACTCCGGCTTCGTGTCCTTGGGACACATCGACACCATCGGCGCCGAGATGACAAACTCTGAGTTCTTAATCTCCATCACTCAACTCTCAACTCTTATCTGATTCGGTCGTAAGCACGCACCACCTTCTCATCGTGCACAATGCCCTTGCGAGCCATAAAGACGGCGAGGATGCCTACGGCGGGCAGCACATACTGCCAATGCATGATTTCAGGCACGGCATAGAGGGCCAGTATCAGATACCACGCCAGCATAGCCATCATCGGCAGCAGACAGAGAGCAGCCTGCAGCTTGCGATTCTTATGCAGCGGCACGATGGCGGCACACAGCACAGCAGCCACGATGAGCACGACAAGCTGCAACGTCGTGCCTGCTCCTGCGATGCAGCACACCACGCAGCAGACAACGGCCAGCAGCAGATACCAAGTCTGTGGTCTTAACATTGAATTACGAATTAAGAATTCGGAATTATTCCACGACGGCCATTGCGTCCTTCTGCGGATCGCGCCAGTAGACCTTGCCCTCGACAAACTCCTGGGTAGCCAACAGCGTGGGCTTCGGCAGCTTCTCGTAGTAGCGAGAGATCTCAATCTGCTCACGATTCTCGAAGACCTCCTCCAGCGAGTCGTTGTAGCTGGCAAACTCGGCCAGTTTCTTCGACAGGTCTTCCTTGATCTGAATGGCTATCTGATTAGCACGCTTGGCGATGATGGCAACGGTCTCGTATATGTTGCCTGTCTCGTCACACAAATCCATCACATTACGGGTCACGGTATTCACCGGAGCCTTTGATTTCTTGTAATCCATCTTTTATATTTACGATTTATACTTCAATTTTTCAATTCTTCATCAGTCTCCCACCACCTTCTTGCACTTGGCGATAAACTTCTTGGCCAGCGGAGTATTCTTCGACTCGGGAAATTCGTTGAGGAAGCCATAGCTCTCGTCCTCTGCGTCGCGGTAGCGGTCGATGCGCTTGTCCTCCGATGAATTCTCGGCCAGCTCAAACTTGCTCTTCATAATGATGAGCGAGAAGTCCTCGCGCCACTTCGTGAAGGGATAGAGTTTCAGGGCGTTCTCAGCCGTGATGATACTGGCGATGTAGTTGCTCTCGTTGTTCGAGTTGATGTTGCCGAAATATCCGCCCAGGTTGTAGTACAGCTGTGCCGACAGCAGCTCCTTCATAATCAGCTTGTCCTGCAGCTCGAAGAGACGTTCCTGAGCCTTGGGTTTCAACTCAGAGTTGGGGAAGAAGTCGAGGAACTGCTGGTAGGCATTGATGGCGCCGATGGTAGGCGTCTGGTCGAGGCGTGGCTCAGGGGCGCTCTCATACAGCGACTGTCCTACGTAGAACGAGGCCTCCTCTGCATAGATACCCTTCGGATAAGTCTGGAAATACTTCTTGAACGTAGAAGATGCCGACTCGAAGTCGTGGCTCTTATACTCCGACATGCCCAGCATATAGAGTGCCTCCTCGGCATCGTCGTGGCCCTTCTTCTGCGTGATGAGTTCCATCAGCAGCGTGGCGGCACGCGTGAACTTTCCCTCGGCAAAGCTTTGCTTCGCATACTCATAGCGGTAGTTCAAGTCCGTCGACTTATACACCTTATTAAACTCGCCTGCGCATCCTGTCAGAAGCAGGGTGGCGAGCGAGAGTATGAACAGCATTTTCTTCATTGCATACTATTTTGGCCTGCAAAATTACTCATTTTTGCCCAATACACAAAGCGTTTATCATTTTTTAATGCGGTTTCTAGCTCTTTTAAGCAAAATAATGACTCTAGACCCGATGTATACACTTAAAAAAAACACGAGGAACAAGAACTATGATATACACCTGAACTATGATTCCTGTCCCTCGTAATTCTGTGGTAGTTTCCTGTTGTCTTGAAAAACTTTAGGCTCTCTTTCCTTCAAAAATCGCGTTACGATTGCAAAAATAGCGAAAAATCCCCAGTCCTGTATCATTTTTGACCAAGATTTGCACAATAATTTAATGTTTTTACGCCTTTTCATCCAAAATTGGTATAATTTGGATTCTGCGTCAATTTGGGTGAAAATTCCAGTCCCATTTCATACCACTATAAATAACTTTGGCTCTTAGCACATCAGGCTTTGCTCTATTAAACATGCCCCTCTTGATAGCCTTTGTTTTATTGACCGTTCCCTCCAATAG
>JAGAAJ010000101.1 GCA_017615355.1 Prevotella sp. | reverse complement strand
TAAGGTTGTTGTCATCGCCGACTACGGTGCATTCGTTGAGGTGCAGCCCGGCGTTGAAGGTCTGATTCACGTCAGCGAGATGTCGTGGAGCCAGCACCTCCGCAGCGCTCAGGAGTTCCTGAAGGTAGGCGACGAGGTAGAGGCAGTCATCCTCACCCTCGACCGCGACGAGCGCAAGATGTCACTCGGCATCAAGCAGCTCAAGGAAGATCCCTGGGAGGCTATCGACGTGAAGTATCCCGTTGGCTCGAAGCACAACGCCAAGGTGCGCAACTTCACCAACTTCGGCGTGTTCGTCGAGCTGGAGGAAGGTGTCGACGGCCTCATCCACATCAGCGACCTCAGCTGGACCAAGAAGGTCAAGCACCCCTCAGAGTTCACGAAGGTGGGCGAGCCCATCGACGTCGTGGTGCTCGACATCGACAAGGAGAACCGTCGCCTCAGCCTCGGCCACAAGCAGCTGGAGGACAATCCCTGGGATGCCTTCGAGGCCAAGTACAGCGTCGGTAGCGTGCACGAGGGCAAGATCACCGAGATGCTCGAGAAGGGCGCCGTCGTGTCACTCGAGGAGAACGTCGAGGGCTTCGCTACTCCCAAGCACCTGGTGAAGGAAGACGGCTCGCAGGCTGTTGCCGGTGAGACCCTCCCCTTCAAGGTCATCGAGTTCAACAAGGACAGCAAGCGTATCATCCTCTCACACAGCCGCACCTTCGAGGACGAGAAGCGCAAGGAAGAGCGCGCCGCCCGCAAGACTGCCGCTCCCCGCGCAGCCAAGAAGGAAGACGCTCCGAAGATCGAGAACGTTGCAGCATCCACTTCACTGGGCGACCTCGACGTGCTGGCTCAGCTGAAGGCTCAGATGGAGAAGGGCAAGTAATCTTGCATCATCCATAACACGAAGTGAGGGTGTGCCGTCTGGCACACCCTCTCATCAATGAATCATAAGTGGAGCTGGAGGGAATCGAACCCTCGTCCGCACGAGGAAACCATACGCTTTCTACACGCTTATCCTGGACTTCATTTTCGTGCTGTGACAAGACCCAGGCCACCAATCACAACCTTATCCCTTGAAATCTCACCGTGCCGTCAGGGCGCCGTCGCGGCTATTCCCGATTTGCCTGCGCCGCCAAGTCCTCAGATTCGGGACAACATCCTTGGGGCGACGTCTCGTTCCTCTACCTTGTAGTGGAATAAAGCTCTAATCTACTGTACTTCGATTAAGCAGCGAGAGCATACTCGTTGTTGCCAATTAATTTTCCTACAGAAGAGATTAAGGAGCCTCCCATAGTCCCGCTCCGCGTGCTTACGTACCATCTCATCTCGCCGTCAAATCCTGTCAACCCCATGAGTGATATGAATAAAGCGCTGCAAAATTACAATTTTTCTTTGAATCACAAAACTTTTCGCCATTTTTTTTCGTGCATCAGCTGTGGAGCAGGCGGTTGAGGTCGTCCTCTTCTCCCACTACCCAGATGATGTCGCCCTCCTCGAAGCGACGGGCAGGCTTGAAGGGCGAGAGGTTTTCCTTGCCCTCCTCCAGGCCGACCACCATGCAGCCGTAATCGCTGCGCAGGCCGCTCTCCTCGAGCGTCTTGCCGATGAAGGGACTGCCCTGCCCTATGATGAGCTGGCGCAGCTTCATCTCGCGTTTCTCCAGTTCGAGGTCTTCCTGCATCACCTGCCCTTCGACGGCATTGCGGAAGACGGCCAGCTGGGTGTCGCTGCCGATGACCTGCAGACGGTCCAAGGGGAAGAGCTGGTCGGTGCCCGAGGGGATGTTCAGGCGGTTGTTGCCACGCAGGATGCTGCTGACGTGCACTCCGTATTTGCGTCCCAGGTTGAGCTGCATGAGCGTCTTGCCTGCCCAAAGCGAGTTCTGCGGTATGTCGAAGTCGGCGATGTGAATATCGCGGTCGAGCAGTCGTCCCTCATAGAGCGGGCGCCGCTTGCCGTGCACCTGCGCCTCGATGTCGCGTGAGCGCAGGTTGTTGATGAAGAGTCGTTCCAGCAGGATGCTGCGATGCTTGACGCCTCGCGACATGACCATCAGCACTACGGCGACGATGCCCAGCGTGATGACGATGGCGGGGGCGAAATGGGCCAGATGCTGACACACATAGAAGACAAACGAGGCCGCCACCACGCCACGCACCAATATGGTGAAGAGCAGCGGCAGGTGATTGCGGTTGCTCTCTGCCCACAATGCCTTCCACTCCTCGCTATGGTTCTTCTTCATCACCATAGCCCGCAGGAAGGGTGAGATGAGCAGCACCGTGAGGACGCCTGTGATGAGCTTGGGAAGTGAGAAGTGAAAAGAGAAAAGTGAGAAGTGCAGCGGCACCGCCCTGCTGATGAAGGGATGGAAGAGCATGAACATCAGGGCGATGACAGCCGACGAGAGGATGCCGTAGACGACTGTGTTCACCGTCATCTGCAGGATGAGCTGCTTCCACTTGCTGCGCTCCGTGGTGTTGGGATGGCTCATCGACAGGCGGTTCAACATGCGGATGAGTCGTGAGGGCAGCCTGTGCTCCAGGGCAGTATAAGCCGGCGTGGCGAGCCGTATCATGTAAGGTGTGAGGAATGTGGTAATGACTGATACGGCCACCACAACCGGATAGAGGAAATCGCTGATGACGCCGAGGGCAAGGCCCAGCGAGGCGATGATGAACGAGAACTCGCCTATCTGCGCCATCGAGAAGCCGCAGCGCATGGCGCTCTTCAGGCTCTCGCCGCCCAGCATGAACGAGAATGAGCCGAAGATGGCCTGTCCCACGATGATGGTCATCACAAGGATGAAGATAGGCAGGGCATAGTCGACGAGGATCTTCGGGTCGACCAGCATACCCACGGAGACGAAGAAGATGGCGCCGAAGAGGTTCTTCACCGGCTCCACCAGCTTTTCTATTCGCTCGGCCTCGATGGTCTCGGCCAGGATGCTGCCCATGATGAAGGCGCCGAAAGCCGACGAGAAGCCCACCTTCGTAGAGAATACCGCCATCGCACAGCACATGCCCAGCGACACGACGAGGAGCACCTCACTGTTGATGAGCCGTCGTACCTTGCGAAGCAGCAGCGGAATGGCAAAGATGCCCACCACCAGCCACAACACGAGGAAGAACACGATCTTCAGCACAGAGGCCAGCATCTGACTGCCCTCCACACTACCGCCGGCGATGGCACTCAGCATCACCATCATCACGATGGCGAGGATGTCTTCCAGGATGAGCACGCTCATCACCAACGAGGCGAACTGCTGCTGCCGCAGGCCCAGGTCGTCGAAGGCCTTATATATAATAGTTGTGGACGACATCGCCAGCATACCGCCGAGGAAGATGCAGTCCATGCGGCTCCATCCGAAGAGATGGCCCACTATCATGCCCAGCATCGACATGGAGAAGATGACGCTGATGACAGAGATGACGGGCGAGGCACCCATCTTCAGAATCTTCTTGAACGAGAAATCGAGACCCAGCGAGAAGAGGAGGAACATCACGCCGATGTCGGCCCAGAGATGGATGTTGGACATATCCACCACGCTGGCCGTATAGGGCATGTGGGGCGAGACGAGGAAGCCAGCCACAATATAGCCAAGCACCAGCGGCTGCTTCAACCGCTTGAAAATCAGCGTCACGGCGCCGGCTACCACCAGAATAAGCGCTAAGTCTTGTATAAGTGCAGGAAGTTCTCCCATCTTTCAATCTGTTTCTGACACGAGAACGGCAAACAGCCCTTTCTCGCTCTCTTCTGCGTGCAAAGGTATGCAATTTTTCTGAAAAAACATCCATAAATTTGGTTTATCGTACATTTATTTGTAATTTTGCAGAAAATTCTTGTTTATGTTCAGCAAAGAGACTTATATCCGCCGCCGCGCGGAACTCAAGCGGCTCGTGGGCAACGGCATCGTCGTGCTCTTCGGCAACAACGAGGCACCTGCCAACTATCCTGCCAATTCCTACGCTCCCATGCGTCAGGACTCGTCCTTCCTCTATTATTTCGGCCAGCACCGCGACGGGCTGGTGGGTGTCATCGACATCGACAACGACGAGGAATGGCTCTTCGGCGATGACATCGACATCGAGGACATCGTTTGGATGGGCTTCGTGCCCAGCGTAGCCGACCTCGCCGCTGAGGTAGGCATCACGAAGACCGCCCCGATGACGTCTCTCACCTCTCACCTCTCTCCTCACTCCTCTAAAAAAATCCATTTCCTCCCTCCCTACCGCCACGACACGAAGATACAGATCATGGACCTGCTGGGCATCCATCCCTCGAAGCAGAAGGAGGCCGCCTCGGTAGAGCTGATCAAGGCAGTAGTGAAAATGCGCAGCACGAAGGAGCCGCAGGAGATTGAGGCCATTGAGCGTGCCTGCGACGTGGGCTACGAGATGCACACCACAGCGCAGCGCCTCATCCGTCCTGGCGTGACGGAGCGCTACATCGGCGGACAGGTGGACGGCATCGCCCGCTCGCTGGCTCAGGGTGTGAGCTTTGCCACCATCTTCTCGCAGCATGGCGAGATTATGCACGGCAACCCCTCTGGCGCACTCCTGGAGTCAGGACGCATCGTCATCTGCGACGCAGGCTGCGAGCTCGACGACTACTGCTCCGACAACACCCGCACGATGCCCGTCAACGGTAAGTTCACCCAGCGCCAGCTGGATATCTACAGCATCGTGGAGGAGTGCCACGACTATGTGCTCGAGGTGGCCAAGCCTGGCGTAAAATATAAAGATGTGCACTTCGCCGTCTGCCGTCTGATGAGCGAGAGGCTGAAGGAGCTGGGGCTGATGAAGGGCGACGTGGACGAGGCCGTTGCTGCTGGAGCCCACGCCATGTTCCTGCCTCACGGCCTAGGCCACATGATGGGTATGGACGTGCACGATATGGAGGGCCTGGGACAGATCTACGTAGGCTTCGACGATGAGACACGCCCCAACCTCGAGCAGTTTGGCACCAACTGTCTGCGCATGGGCCGAAGGCTGCAGGAGGGTTTCGTCGTCACTGACGAGCCGGGCATCTACTTCATCCCCCACCTCATCGACCTCTGGCGCAAGGAAGGCCATTGCAAGGAGTTCCTCAACTTCGACCTGCTGGAGACCTACAAGGACTTCGGCGGCGTGCGCATCGAGGACGATCTCCTCATCACCGCCGACGGCTGCCGCTTCCTCGGCACCAAGCGCATCCCCTACCATCCGGAGGAATTGGAAGAATTCATGAAATGACGAAATGACGATATAACGTCATAACAACAGTCGTTATAACGTCATAACGATATAACGTGATAACGAAATAACGTGATAACGAAAAATAATAACAAAAAATGAAAAAGATTCTATCACTCGCCCTCTTAGCCATGATGGCTATGGGCGCACAGGCTGAGGAGAAGCAAGACTCCGCCGCATCCACCAAACCCGTATTCACCACCATCAAGGAGATTCCCATCACATCGGTGAAGGACCAGAACCGTTCGGGCACCTGCTGGAACTACTCTACCCTCTCCTATTTCGAGGCTGAGATCCTGAAGGCTACGGGCAAAACCTACGACCTCTGCGAGAGCTTCGTAGAAAACAAGACCTACATGGAACGCGCCATCCAGGTGGTACGTTTCCACGGAGACTGCCAGTTCGCACAGGGCGGCTCGGCTGAGGACGTGCTGGCCACACTGAAGACGCACGGCATCTGCCCTGATGACGCGATGCCCTTCCCCGGCTCGCTCTACGGCGACTCGCTGAACAACTTCAATGAGTTCTTCTCGCTGCTCGAGCCCTACGTGGCCGCCGTTGCCAAGAGCTCCGCAAAGAAGCTCTCCAACCAATGGAAGGTAGGCCTGCAGGGCATCCTCGACGCCTATCTCGGCAAATGCCCTGAGAAGTTCACCTACGAGGGCAAGGAGTACACACCGAAGACCTTTGTGCAGTCATTAGGCATCAACCTCGACGACTATGTCAGCATCACCAGCTACACGCACCATCCCTTCTATACGGGCTTTGCCGTAGAGGTGCAGGACAACTGGCGCTTCCCGCTGAGCTACAACCTGCCGATAGACGAGATGATGCAGGTCATCGACAATGCTGTTGCCAACGGCTACACCATTGCCTGGGGCGGCGACGTCTCTGAGGAAGGCTTCACCCGTCAGGGCCTGGCCTATGCCATCGACGGCGAGGCTGCCAAGAGCCTGGCAGGCAGCGATATGGCCCGCTGGCTGAAGCTCACCGCTACCAAGCGTAAGAACGTGCTCGACTCGCTGGGCTGCAAGGTGCCCGAGATCATCCCCACACAGGAGTTGCGTCAGGAGCGCTTCGACAACTGGGAGCTCACCGACGACCACGGTATGCTGATCTACGGCATTGCCAAGGACCAATATGGCAAGGAATACTACATGGTGAAGAACTCATGGGGTGAGACTGGCGACTACAAAGGCATCTGGTACATGACGAAGAACTTCATCGCCCTCAACACGATGGATTTCCTTGTGAACAAGAACGCTATTCCCAAGGCTATCCGCAAGAAGCTGGGTCTGTAATAGCTATCCCCTAGCCACCAGCGAAGTGTGCTGGTGGGTAGGGTGATAATCAAAAGCTTTGGCAACGGGGCCGCCCTCAGAGGTGGCCTCGTTGTCTTCTTCCTCAAGCGTTGGGAAGGCCTTGCCCTCCTTCATCACGCGAAGGGCCTCCTTAATCACGGGATCGTGGCTGTTGAGATACTGCATCCACGCCTGCTCGTCGAGCATGTTGTAGACGATGCGGCTGAAGATGAACTGCTCCAAGAGCTCGTGCGACTGCTGAATCATCAGGTTGCGGCGACGCAGGCCCTGACCGTCGGCATACTGCGCGAACTTCTCCACGATGTTCTGCTTCTTGATATACTTCACCAGCGACGTCTCGTCTGTAAATTCCTTCAGTTTCTGACGATTCTGGTCGGTATACTCATAGCAGAACTGCAGGATCAGTCCTGACATCAACGCCTCCTTATAATAAGATGTGTAGTTGGTAGTATCCTGAGGAACGAAGATATCCGGGGTGATGCCACCGCCGCCATAGAGGGTGCGGTGAAGAACTGTCGAGTAGTATTTCGGTCCCGTGTGGTGGATGCTGTCCATTGAGAAGAACTCACCATTCTGGTAGCGCATGAGCAGATCCTCCTCATAGTCACGATCCATGCCGCTGGTATAGGGCTTCTGTATGCAGCGGCCCGAGGGGGTGTAGTAGCGGGCTATGGTAAGACGCATCATCGAGCCGTCGGTGAAGGGGATGGGCTGCTGCACCAGTCCCTTGCCGAAGGAGCGGCGACCGATGATAGTACCGCGGTCGTTATCCTGTATGGCACCGGCAAGAATCTCGCTGGCCGAAGCAGAGCCCTCGTCGATAAGTATCACCAGAGGCATGTTCGCATAACTGGCAAGCCTTTTACTCTTATATTCCACACGCTGGGATTTCAGGCCTTCGGTATAAACGATGAGTCGGTTACGCGGCAGGAACTGCTGTGCGATGCTCACCGCCGTCTGCAGATAGCCGCCGGTATTGCCGCGCAGGTCGATGACGAGCTGTTGGAAGCCTTCCATCGACAGCTGTGCAAGGGCGATAATCAGCTCATTATAAGTATGTTCTCCGAAATTCTTAATCTTCACATAGCCTGTATTCTCGTCGAGCATATAGGCAGCAGAGATGCTGTGCGTCTCAATCACGTCGCGAGTGACGGTAAACTCTTTCTTCTGTCCGTCGAGTCCGCGCACAATACCCAGGCGCACCTGTGTGCCCTGCGGTCCCTTCAGCTTGTGCATAGCAATCTCGTTGGTCAGGTCTTCACCCGTGAAGACTGAGTCGTCGACGGTAACAATCTTATCGCCAGCCAGCAGACCTGCACGCTCCGATGGTCCACCGCTGATGACATTCTGCACACGCAGGGTGTCGTTGCGGATGATGAACTCGATGCCAACGCCTGAGAACGAGCCGCGCAGGTCATCCTCAGCCAGCTCGACATCATCGGCGCTGATATATACGGAGTGCGGATCGAGCTCACTGAGGATGATGGGGATGGCTTTCTCCACCAGTCCTGACACATCCACCGAATCAACGTAGAACTCGTCGATGCCGCTGAGCAGGTTCGACAGCTTGTTGGCTCCAGCCTTGATGATGCTGGGGCGTCCCTCTGAGAACTGTATGCCGTAGAACGAGCCGATGACAATGCCTACGATACAGCTCAGAGCGAGCCACAAGGGAATAAAGCGATTTCTGTGATTATTGCTCATACTTCTAGATATACTACTTCTATGCCTGCGCGTTCCAGCAGCTTGATGCCGTCGTCGAGACGGTATTTCTCACCATAGACCACACGCTTGATGCCTGCCTGGATGATGAGCTTGGCGCACTCGATGCAGGGCGAGGCCGTGATATAGATGGTGGCGCCGTCGCTGTTGTTGTTCGAGCGGGCCAGCTTCGTGATGGCGTTGGCCTCGGCGTGCAGCACGTAGGGTTTCGACACGTTGTTCTCGTCCTCGCAGATATTCTCGAAGCCTGTAGGCGTGCCGTTGTAGCCGTCGCTGATGATCATCTTGTTTTTCACCACCAGCGCTCCTACCTGGCGTCGCTTGCAGTACGAGTTCTCCGCCCAGATACGGGCCATGCGGAGATAGCGCAGGTCGAGGTTATGTTGTTTTTCTGATTCCATTTCTCTTCAATAATGCATCGATGGTGGGCTCGCTGCCCTTGAAATTCTTATAGAGCGTCATGGGGTCTTCGGTACCGCCACGCGAGAGGATGCAGTCGCGGAAGCGCTGGGCCGTCTTCTCATCAAACACGCCGTGCCGCTTAAATACGGCGAAGGCATCGGCATCGAGCACCTCAGCCCATTTGTAGCTGTAGTAGCCGGCAGCATAGCCTCCTGCCATGATGTGCGAGAACTGCGTGGTCATGCAGGTGTCCATGCGCTGCGGACGGATGATGGCCTTCTTCCAGGCCTCCTTCTCGAAGGCGATAATATCCTCATTGAACTCATCGCTCTTTGTATAGTAAGCCATGTCGAGCAGGCCGAAGCTCACCTGACGCAGACAGGCCGTAGCCACCATGAAGTTGCGGCTGCGCACGATGCGACGAATCTGCTCGTCGGGCAATGGTTCGCCCGTCTCATAGTGGAAGGCGAAGGTACGCAGGAACTTCTTCTCGATGGCAAAATTCTCCATAAACTGCGAAGGCAGCTCGACGAAGTCCCACAGCACATTCGTGCCGCTCAGGCTCTCGAAGCGACAGTTGGAGAAGATGCCGTGCAGGGCGTGTCCAAACTCGTGCAGGAACGTCTCCACCTCGCCCAACGTCAGCAGCGCAGGCCGCTCGGGCGTGGGCTTCGTCAGGTTCATCACCACGCTGACGTGAGGACGGACATTCTCGCCCTTCCTGTCTATCCACTGCCCCTGATACTCCGTCATCCAGGCACCGCCCTGCTTACCCTTGCGGGGATGGAAGTCGGCATAGAACACGGCGAGATACGATCCGTCCTTGTCGAACACCTCATAGGCCTTCACATCAGGATGATAGACGGGGATGTCCTTGTTCTCCTTGAACGTGATGCCGTAGAGCTTGTTGGCCAGGCCGAAGACGCCGTCGATGACCTTCTCCAGCTGGAAGTAGGGACGCAGCATCTCTGCGTCGATGTTATATTTCTTCAGCTTCAGCTTGTGCGAATAGAAGGCAAGATCCCAGGGTTCCAGATTCTTTCCACCCAGCTCATCCATCTCCTTGATGGCCGTAGGCTTATAGGCAGTCACCAGCTGGTTGAGCAGGCGATAGACGCTGCGCACATTCTTCGCCATGCGGCGGCTCAGCACATAGTCGGCATAGGTCTTGTAGCCGAGCAGCTGTGCAATCTCGCGGCGCAGGTTGATCAGGCGCTTGCAAATCTCAATATTGTTGTTCTCGTTGTCGTGGATGCCCTTCGTGTTGTAGGCCATATACATCTGGCGGCGCAGTTCGCGCTGCGTGCTGTAGGTCATAAAGGGCGAATAGCTGGGAGCATCGAGGGTGAAAACCCATTTGTTGAGAGTTGAAGGTTGAGAGTTGAGAGACTTTTCATCAGCAGATGAAATGTCGCATAACTCTGAACTCTTATCTCTCAACTCTGATTTAGCTTCTTCCGCTGCTGCATCAATGGCGGTCTGAGGCAGGCCTTCCAGCTGTTTCTCGTCGGTGATGACGAGGCGGTAGGCCTTGTTCTCCTTCAGCAGGTTCTGCGAGAACTGCAGGCCCAGTAGTGAAGCCTCCTCCGTGAGCTGGCGCAGTCGCTCCTTACCCTCGGCATCGAGCAGGGCACCGCTGCGCACGAATCCCTGATAGCAGTCGTCCAGCAAACGTTTCTCCTCAGGTGTCAGACGGCGATGATGCAGGTGCACATATTTCACGCGCTCGAAGAGCTTCTCGTTCAGGCGCATGTCGTTGGCGTGCTTCGTCAGGATGGGGCTCAGCTTCTGCGCCAGCGCGTCCATCTCGTCGTTGGTCTCAGCCGACAGCATGTTGAAGAACACGGTGCTCACGCGGTCGAGCAAGTCATAGTAGCCCTCGTCGTCCTCCTTGTTGATGATTGTATTGTCGAAGGTAGGCTTTTCGGGATTGTTGATGGTCTTATCCAGATACTCCTCATCACGGCGAATACCCTCCATGAACGCCTCCTCATAGTCCTCCATGCGGATGCGGTCGAAGGGCACCGTGTCGTGCGGTGTCTTGTATGGCTCAAAAAACGGATTCTTTCTCTCCGGGATTTGCTGTGTTCCCTGATTCTCACTTTTCATAAGGCTTCACACTTTTCACGCTGCAAAATTAGTAATTTTCCACCGCAATTCTGAGTGAGTTGCGGATTTTTTTGGTTATTTCACATAAAAAGCTCCAAAAAAGTATGTAAATTCACGAAATTCTAACACCATGTTGCATCAAAACACACATCATTATAAAATTTCAAACACATTATCCCTATAAAACATTTTACCTTTGCAGCGTTATTTCAAACATAACAACTTTGTAAATACATAATCTAACATATTAATTTTAAAACCAAAAAACCATGAAAAAGTATTTGATGATGGGAGCTGCAGCCCTCTTGATGGGCGCATCCTTTACCAGCTGCTCCAATGACAATGATCTCTATGATCCGCAAGCAAACGCAACGAAAATCCTTCAGGACTATGAGTCAGCTTTTATTAATGTTTTCGGAACGCCTGCTGCTAATCAGACTTGGGGTTTCGGTGAAGCTGCCGCAAGCCGTATGACCCGTGCTAATGATGGTGAGACTGTTCCTCAAACAGAGGCCTATCACAACATGAATCACAATGAGTGGGCCGATCCTGATAAGGTATATGGTGGATATACAGTTCCCGATCCTCTCACAGATGAGCAGAAAGCTGTTGTAGCTGCCTATTTCCAGAGCGTACCAAATCTGACATACGAAGATCCGCACTTGCGTCATTTCTTTGTACAGCAGGTATATAAAGGTGGCAATACAACTGTACGTAATACAACAGAGGGAATTAC
>JAGAAJ010000100.1 GCA_017615355.1 Prevotella sp. | reverse complement strand
TTGTTCGCAAATACATAGTTGTTGGTTTTCGTTTGCAAAGTTACGACATTATTTCGAAAGCCACATCAGTTACCTATGGAAAATATGCAAAAGAGGCAAAAACAAAAAACATTGCAAATCAATTGGTTATATAAAACTGCACGTTGTGCCTCATGGAAAATTGTTGGTTGGGCATAAAAAAGCCTGTCAGAAGACAGGCCCTGTCAGTATCTTTAGCCATTTTCGCTGGTTAAGATCGGCGGGGACGGTTCTTGGACGAGCCAAGCGATTTAATATGTCCGCCTGATTCCTGAAAAAGGATATAAATAAATCTTACTAACAGCTTTGCTTTGAAGAAGTTTTAAGGAAAGATCCCCCAAGTAATAATAGAGTTTTTTCATCTCTCCATCAATATCAAAATTGTAAAATGACCATTCTTTTTCACCTGCTATAATAACGCCTATCCATGCAAAAAATACGCAATCTTCCGATTCCTGAATGACATGTTTTTCATTACTCACAGCAGAAAGCATGTTTTTTAATCTCATCAATGCAAAAACGCTCATTTTACCATCTACTTGTGCACGATATTTACTAAACATGTCTTTGTCATAACTTCTTACAGGTATTTTGTTAAACAGCAGATGTAGTAATGTATCTTGATATTCCCCTTCTTGGTATCCTGTACACACTCGTATAGTTCCATCATCGTAAATCTGGGTCAAACCCAATTCGCTGCCTGAATGAGAGGTTAGATAGAATCTGCAGATTTCATGTATTGAATTACTATCTTCATTTCTACAACTCACCAAACAAAGAAAAGCGAATACATAGAGAATTGTTTTCATTTTTGCTATTTTTTTTGGCAAAGATATGGAAAAAACTTGAAACGCAAAAATATTTCTGTGTTATTTTCAACAAGGCTCCTCCCTAACAAGCGCCACCCGCCATCGTCGTTATTCTTTAGGAGGTGAGACAAGTGCCAGTCCCTACCGTCCCTTTCATTTGTATTCCTAATCGCAAGTATGCCGCAAAGATACAAACAATCCCATAAATGGCCAAAGGATAACAGGAAAATTGGACTTTTTTCTTTTTTTCAATCAAATGCGGTTGAAAGTCGGCTTGTATGAAAGTTGACTCAAAATTTATTTTCAAAAAAGTTGATTTTTACCTACATACCTACACTTTTTGAATTATCTTGCTGAGATATAGATAGTTGCTGAGTGTAGGTATGCCTTTGAACCTACACTCTACCTACACCCTACCTACACTTTACCTACACCCTACCTACACTTTTGCGACGATGGGGTGGCTTAAGGCGGCATTTGAGAGCAGATTCTGAGGGCAAGAAAGGATAGCGCGAGAAATTGTTTCAGCAAATGTTTCACTTCAGAAACATTTTGTTTCTGCCTATGAAACAAAGTGTTTCCTTCTTAGAAACAAATTGTTTCCTTGTTGGAAACTTTTAGGAACACCTTGATAATGAATGTGGTAGAACGAATTAATTCCGTAATTATGTCATAAAAACCGAAATTAGTGTAGGTATGAAGAAAAAAGTGTAGGCTGCCTACACTCTATAAACCTTTGAAGATAAGGATGATAGATGCAAAAATGTAGGTATGTAGGTTGTTTTGCAATATTATTGATTTTGTGAAAGAATTGGAGGCTCCGCAGCAAAAAAAGAGCCTCCTCAGCAGAATAAGGAGGCTCCTCAGCAATACAAAGAAGCTCCTCAGGAAATTTTGGAGGCTCCGCAGCATATTTTGGAGGCTCCTGAGAGTCAGAGAAAGCGAACGTGGGCTGAAATTTCAGCTGACGCAGATCAGGGAAACACAGCAGACGATGGCCTTGGTGACGTTGGTGACGGTGACGTGGTGACGTTAAGGCCTCAAATTAGCTGTATTTCTTTCCAATGTAAGCGAAATATTTCGCCTACATTCGCCTGAGGCAGAGTCGCGAATCGCGATGGTGGTTTTATCTCCATCAAGGGTGTCACGTTTCGTTACTCCCTTTGAGCATCAAACCAGTGCACCGAATCAGGGCAGTGCCTTATGTTCATACCTTGCTTGTTTTTTTGCTTCTGATTACTTGCTGTCAGCGGGGGTCAAAGTATTACAAATTGTTTTTAAGAACAACTTTCTGGCTGTATATACTGCTGACAGTTTTAATAAATTCTATGAATTGAGGATACAGCGATTTGTCGTAAGTTCCTGATTTCATCAGCAAACTATTCTGTATGTGTATCTCATTTCCTTCACTTCTTATGGTAAAGGAGAATCTGCCGAAGGGATGCTCTATTGAAATATCATTGGGGCGGGCCTCAATGTCATAGCCTTCCGGGATAGTGAGGGTTATTTCATCTCTATCCAAGTAGCCTGCCTTCAAATAAATGTCCTCCTGACGATTGGGGAGTGTGGGGGGCGTGCTGTAACCATTATGAATGGGACAAATGGGAACGAAGAGCCGCTGACCTGTGACAGTGGCATACCGTTGGCTTCTGACCTCAGCATCGACAGTGATGGTGGCACCGTCCTCCTTGACATCCATGCGTCCGATTTCTGCCTGAGGCACACGAATCATCCGCTGTAAAGTCTTATGACGGTCTTTTTCATCCATTTTCATTAATGGGATGTTATTTTCATACTGCCAGTTATGGGAGTCTTGTAACAATGACACGTCTGCTGCACCTTTCGAATCTAGCTGGATGGAGATTTTGCTGTGCATCAGATTCGCGCTGTCGGCATAGACGGGCAGTTGCACTAACCGACCTCCTGCCTTACTGACCTCAATGGCATTATGGCCGGCAATGTCCTCATGGACATATCCCATAGGCAGTTGCGGATTGGTACACTCCAGCCAGAGCGTATCACCCTGAAGCGGCACTTGCAGGATGACGTGGTTCATCTGTCCTACGCTGGCGAAGTCTTTCAGTAGCCGTCGGTTGCTGGTGCTGATGGTAATATAATTGGAGGGGATTCCTACCTCTTTTAACATAGCACGCATATAGTTCGACAACCCCTTACAGTCGCCGAAACCGCTTTTGCAGACGTCAGCAGCAGAGGCTGGCTTCTGACCTCCGATACCAAGGAGGATGGCGACGTAGCGGGTGGTCTTTTCAAGTCTTTGGTAGAGTGCCTCAATCTTTTCACGATCTGTCTTCAAATCATCTGTCAGCTGGTGCAGTTCATGACATACGGCATCAGGCAGTATTTCGCTTCCATTGATAAGGCTGTATTCCCATTTTCCGTATTCCGTCCAGTCCTTCATGCTCCCCTGAGTACCATAGTATGTAAAGTCTGTAGGTGCGAAATAGGCCATTGGCAGACGTTCACGAAGAGGACGGGAATAGGGTTCATACTTCAATGCGGGCAAGTCGGAGAGTTCAAGACTGAGAATCTGAGAACCGTTAGAGTTCTCGCTAACGTTTACTGTCTTGTCAATATTTTGTAGTGCATGACGGACAGCAAGTTCCTTAGGGGCAGTAAGGGTGTATGAAGCCCGCTTGACGCTGACATCGTAGTCGGTCTGCGGACAGAAACTGGGAAACTCTATTAGATTATCGTGGCTGTCAATCGCCCATTCATAGGTAATGGTGACAGGATAGACTGGTGGCGTGTAGTCATAATACACCTTATAGTCATCAATGGCGAGATAGGGCGAATACTCCGTTTGTTTCAACTCACTCTCCTTGATTTTTCGGATGACGCGACCTGAGCTATCCGTCACTTGTCCTTTAAACGCTGTCAGTTTGTCGTTTTTGCTACACGAACAGACGAACGTGGCTAGATCTGCTCCATGCTCGTTAAGAATAGTCGTCACTTCCTTGAAATTCTGAATAGCATGGGTACGGCTGTCGCAGACAACATCTACTACAGACTCTTCCACCACAGCATTCTGTGCTGTGACGGGCAGGGTGACAGCCGTCAGAATAAATATTGGTAGATGTTTCATTGCGCTTTCTTGATGGTCAAAATGTGCTTATTGCTTTCTACCACACTATCAAAGAAGGCTTTAAGATCCTGATATTGAGTTGAGGCGTAGAAGGTTTGGGAGATATTCATCTGATACTGCACGCTCAACTGATTGCCATTGACGTTACAGATGATACGAGCCGTAGCGCCGTCAAACTTGATGATGATGGGCTTTGGTGCCTCCTCCACCACATAGCCTTCGGGTAGTGTGATGATCACATTCTGTGTCTCTGACTGATTATAGGGGAACTCTATAGGCAGGATGCGCTCGGCAGTCGTGAAAGGGGACTCATGCTGTGGAATGAAGACCAACGGGTTCAGGTAGATCATATCACCGGCAACATCGCATTGTTTGGTAAACGTCATTTCTTCTTTCACCGTCGGCGAGAAATCATGGCGGCCCTCTAAGCGATAGGACTGTATCTCTATTCCATCACGCTCCTGCATCTTCTGAATCAGCTCTGTACTGTCCTTTGCCAGTCGCCACACACGACGCTTGGCAGCAGCAGCTTCTTCAACAAGCATGGTTGACTTTTGTCCTTTTAGCTGTCCGTCGGTACTAAGTTGGGCTTGAACAATGGCTGTTTCACGGCCACGGGCATTAGCTTGCAGGTTTACCCATAGGTCCGCTCCTGTCTTCTGTACAACACGTGCTCTGGTAACGAGAAGCTTAGCAGGAAGCACGTTCAGATAGCCGTCTTCAGCAGAGCCGTCAAGATACGCCATCCCCGAATCCGTCATTGGGATGCCTACTACAAAGGTGTTCAGGTATTTCAAACTGGAGTGGGAAAGAGGTAAGATACCACTATCACGCGTTCTCATGACGACGGGGGTTGACTCGATGCCGGCATCCTGTAACATATTGATCAGCAGAAAGTTGATGTCGGCATTCGTTCCTGTGCCCTCTTTCAGGATCTTTGAGGCCGACTTTCCCCAAAAGGCATAGTCACCGTTCCAACGCACCTTGCTTTTCAGCAACTTCCAGACGGCTGCTATCCGTTCCTTCTTATCGCTGATGTCGGGAATACCGGCTGCTATGATTTCATCCTTCAACGGACTGTTTCTCTTCAGGCGTCCGCCAAAGTCCTCGTCACTCAGCAGCTGATTGTCGATGTCATCCCATGTGGAGGTATAGCTCTTATAAACGGAACCAGGGATGAATATGCCAGCCAGCTCGGCAGTCACCTTGTCACCATAGTCTGCAGCATGCCATACAAAATCGTCATCTTTCAGGGCAGGCAGGTTCCTACCGACAAAGGTCTTAATATTCGTAAGGATATTTTCTGTTCCTCCGCTAAAGAGCAATGTCATAGGCTCGCTGTTCTCTTTCTTTTCCATATGGTTCATGCCTGTTTCCTCAATATTGAAAGTAAACCATTCCGGAATTGACAGTTCATAGCAGGTGTAGAGCACAGGAATATCGCGCTGAGCATACCAATCGCGGATGTTACCATAGTAGTCGCTATCAATGCGATACTCAATTTCGATGACCGTTCCCACCTTCACCTGAGGCACGCTGAATTTCATTACCATCTGGTTCTTGTCAAGACGTTCTTCACTGGTCATCGAGCGTTCCATCTTTGTCTTCACCAGTTTGCCATCTTCCATATTGTAGGCAGTAGCTTTCAGTCCTGTTACAATCTCACGGCGTGTACGGTTGGTCTCGTTTTCCAAATATGCTATCTGTCCGTCAGCTACTCGCTTGCCCTCTGGCTTCAACACTTTCAGTCGAGTGTTCACACGATAAATCACTCTAAAGTCGTTGTTGGTGAACTGATAGCTCACATCTGTCTTATGATAGAGCACGACAGCGTCGGCTTCCTTGTCTAGGGCATATTCTGTCATTTGAAGCTCCTGATCTGTAGGCTTGCCCCATTTCAAATTAGGCTCTATATCCTGTGCATTGGCTATCATGCTGATAGCCAGTAGCATGATGTACATCATTGTTTTTTTCATGATTCTCGTATTTGATTGATTTATTTCAGTTTATTGTATAACATCTTATTTTGATGTGCAAAGGTAAGTGCTTTTTATAGATTATACAAATTTCTTACGCTTTTTTGTGCTATCATAAAATAAAAGGCGGAACCATTCAATGCTTATCTGCAGCTGGGTTACCGCCAAGTAGACCTAATCGTAAAACAAGCACGAATAGTCCACGCCTAACATGCGTGAACTTTCATCTGCTTGTTCCTCTACGATTGATAGTTTGGCGGTATTCAGCTGCGAAGAACAAGAGCAAAAGCTCAAATCCATATTTCAATAAGTACGAACAGGAACGCTAACCTGTAAGTTAATATATTTGTTTTGATTAAAATCCCTGTGGGAGGGCAGCACCTTGTGCGGCCTCATCCCGATGTACTTTCTGTTCTCTCTCTGGTTCTAATTTGAATTTTTTAGTTTGTTATTCGTTCAATTATACACATTTATGTTGCAAAGATACAAAAAAACCCTAAATCGCAAAGCAATTCAGGAAATATTTTAAGAAAAGACGATTCTTTTTCTACAAAGAGTAAATTCCTCTACGGTGGTTTCATCTGAATACGACCTCTTACCCTGATTCAGGGTATCAGCTTTATCACCTCAATAGCTGGGAGAACGATTCGTTCGGTCAGGTACTTTTTTAGCTGTTTGCGGAGCAGCGGCAGCCCTTCGGAAAAGTCCTTTAGATCTCGCTTTATTCGTAATCGTCTATCAAAGGAATCAGGAGACTTTTATCTAATTTGGAGAATCAGGGAGTCCTCGCCGATTCTGTTGAGTTCGTCATTTTTCATTGATTCCTTTGGCGGGATGCTTAAAAGTTTGTAACTTTGTCTCCGCAATAATTAAAAACTCATATGATGATGAGACAATTATTACTTGTATTTGCTTTTTCACTTTTCCTGCCTATGGTAGTCCATAGTCAGGACGGACAGGACGAGGAGGAATATGACTATAAAGAGAAAACGGTACAAATATGGCCCAGATATGACGACAATCAATACAACGTGACTGCCGGTGCACCCATTATCACCACTTGTTCATATTCTAAGTCTGAGGCTATTTACCGATTTGGTGACTTGCAGATTATGAAAGGTGACAAAATTGCAAAAATAGGCTATACGGGTTATAATCCAGGAGGTGAGATTGAAAGGCATGTCATTGTATGGATGCAAAACGTTGATATGGATGTAATGCGAGTAGGCGGCGGTTTCGTTTCTGTAGACAATATGACAAAGGTTTTTGAGGGCGACATTGTCATCAAGAGCGGCGGGCAGCCAAACCAATGGATTCAATTGACAGATATCACCCTTGACGAGCCGTTCACCTATAATTATGGCGGCGTGAAAATCACGGTGTTGAGCTATGGCGACGTAAGCGACCATGATGTTTATTTCGCACGTTCCAACAATAAATTCAGTGCGTTGTACTCAACATCCGACCAGATGGACAATGTTTCCGACTCGCCACAATCCGACATAGCGCCACAATTAAAATATACCATTGCCACTAAAGTGGAGTATCTGACTGGTCAGGTTGTTGACCAAGACGGTAATCCTATTAGCGGCGCTGAGGTGACTCTTACCAGTTGTAAATGGGAACAGAATGAGTACAAGGGCCTGACAGACGAGGAGGGCCATTACAAGGTAAGAGCGTCAGAGGGACGGAATACATTCCGGCCTTCAGCAAAAGCTGCCGGCTACATCCCATACGATGATATTGGAATAGAGTATTCCTTTTTAAAAGAAAATGATTTCTGGGCTCTGCAGTTTGAAGACAAGAAAATGGACTTCACCCTCTACAATGCCATTGACTTCAAGGCAGGGGTGGCAGGAACCATTATTCTTCCTGTGATTCCTGATGCGACCCTTGGAAAATACTACCGGCTTGACCATCGGGAGGATCATGTACTTGTATTCGAACGCGAACCCACTCCACAAGCCAATGTTCCCTATATTCTGATGGCTGACAAGGATTGCCGTGTAGACATCAGCGAGATGCAACTATCAGAACAACCTGGAGTAATCTCAATAGAGAATGTGTGGTTTATAGGTAGCTACGTGAGCACCGACATGGTCATCACTACGAATCAGGACATTTATTATATAGACCACACACCAGAAAGTGAGGTAGGTCGCATCGGAGGATGTCGGGCCTACATCTTAGCAGATTCATTGTATGGTCCTTTTTATTACATGCTCAACGACACAGATAGCGTAGAACAGCTCATTCTTGCTCCAAACGACAAAGAAACCGATTGTTACGATTTACAAGGTAGGAAGCTGCCATTGGGCATCATTCCACGCGGAATCTACATCTCCAACGGCAAAAAACATATTGGCCGCTAAAGCAGGCCACCTACACTCTATTTTTCCTAAGGAGCCTCCTAAGTCGGCGATTTTTGTCTTTATTCGTAATCGTCTATCACGGCATTCATGAAGTCCATCATGGGTTTTGCGGCTCGGAACATGCGCTCCATCTCATCAAGCCAACCGTCGCCCTCGAAGAATGTGTTTGAGACGGCGTGCCAACAGCAATAGTCCTTGAGGCGCAGATAGTTGACATGTGGCCAGTCTTTAGGGAAACCAGAGGGGCAGGTCTTCAGTTTAGCCAATCCGAAGCCTTGAGGCTGGTCCCAACTGTCGACATCTGTCGGTGAGTTTGTGCTGCAGGGGTCGTCAGAGCCAAAATATGTCAGGAACTCCTTGTTCTCCACGCATCTAAGCCACTCGGCCGTGTTCGCCATTATCTCGTTGCGACAGGAGGTCAGGATGTTCGTAGGCAACCAGTAATTGCCAACTGCCAACAGACAATGGTCGGGCTCCAAATGCAGGTAGTAGCCACCCCGGAGCGCCTTCTTGCTCTTTGCATTGACATAGGCGCCGAGGTGGTTCTTGTAGGGTGATTTGTCTGTCGAGAATCGCGTATCGCGATAGAAACGATAGGTACAGTCTTTTACCTGTACATGGGCGATTTCCGGATCGAACGTCACAATACGCTCGATGGCCTGCTGCACGCCCCGTTCAAACTCAGCCCTGACGGCCTCGTATTCTTTTTTATGTTCCTGAAACCACTCACGGTTGTTGTTTGCCATTACCTGGCAAAGGAACTTCAATATGCTCTTTTGATCCATATTGCGCAGGTTGCGCTGCTATCAACTTTACTCCATCAAACCAATCTTTCCATTCCACTTGAGGAACCAGGTGCTGCGGTCGGTGAAGTCGGTCTTCACCTCGCCCTGCACCTCGGCACGCTTGTCCTCGCCCCGACGGGCAAAGATGTGGTCGGCCATGAAGGCAGCGGGATTGCTCTGACGCATGGCGAAACGCATGAGGTCGTAGTAGCGGTTGCCCTCGAAAGCCATCTCCAGGGCATTCTCGTTGAGCAGGAGGCTGTCGACGAAGAGCTGCTGCTCGGCCACGAGCTGCTGGCGTTTCTGCAGGTCGGGCTCGATGGTGTCGTTGATGAGCACATAGCGGTCGTTGAGCGGTGTCCATCCCGATCCGCGGCTGTGGATGCCCAGCTGATTGCCCTCAGGAGAGACGCCGTTGTAGTCGTCGAAGGTGCACACGCGATAGAGGCGGTCGTCGAAATTGAACTGTGCCAGATAGAGTGAGTCGGCACGGTCGTCGGTCATGTAGTAGGGCATTGCCTGCTCCTTGATCTGCCTGTTGCTCAGGCCTGTGGACAGGATGAGGTAGGCCATGCGCGGATAGCCGGCACCGTTGAGGGCCTCGGCCAGGTGCAGATAGACCAAGACGCGGCGATAGACGGTGACGTTGGTGGAGCGGTGCTTGGAGATGTACTTCGTGCGGATACGCTCCTCGGTAAACGGGTCGTACTCGTAGTCCTCGTCATAGACACGGCTCAAGCGCAGGTCGCCCGACTGATAGTCGCGCAGTCCCTTGGGCACAAAGGAATACGACTGGGCATTGGAGGCGGGCAGGCAGTAGTCCTGGGCCTCGGAGATATCGAAGATGCGCTGCGATGCCAGGAGACTGACCAGGTAGTTGTTGTCATCGTTCGAGCAGAAGAGATTATTCAGCTCACTATAGAAGCCCACGGTGGGCGACGAGTTACCAGGAATGACGGTGATGAGGTCTTCGGCCTTGGCATAGTCCAAAGTGCCTATCGGCGAGCTGAACTCTGTGGTCCCTGCACGCCATCTCAGATTGTCGTTCTTGGTGGGATAGGACGCTGAACCATTGCGCTCAGAGATGAACTGGAAATAGTTCAGGGCGGCCTGCTTGTAGTCGTTGACACTCTTCGTCACGGTGGCACGCCAGAGGTAGAGCTCGGCCTTCAGCAGCGTGACGGGGAAGAAGAGCAGCTCGGTACTGTTCACATTCGTCACGGAGACGTAACGGTCGTCCAGCGGGAAGTCATTATTGTAGCGTGCGGGAACGGTGGAGAGGTCGTCGATGAAATAGGTGCAGATGTCCTCTATGCTTGCCATGTGTCCCTTCTCGGCGGCCTCGGCATCCTCACGTCTGAGCAGCGGCTCGGTGATGAGGGGCACCTTGCCGTAGTTGAGGGCCAGCTGCAGGTAGGTCCATGCGCGAATACCCTTCACGGCAGCCCATTCAGCCATGAAGATAGGCTCATTGCGGCTGCGCAGCGACGTATCGACATGGGCAAGGAAATAGTTGCAGTTGTTGATGACGGCATAGTAGTCGGTCGGGTTGTTATACTTGTTGTCGTCGCCGACATTGAAGTTGGCCACGTCGCGCAGGTCGCTGCTGGCCGCCGTGCTGAGGTCGACGAGATCGCCACGCACCTCACCCAGGATGACGGTGCGGTCGGCCACGAGCTGCAGCTTGCCAAGGATGCCCACCACAGACCATGCCGAGTCAACGGCATTGTCAAGATGCTCCTGATTGTCGTAGAGCACGTCGTTGGACTCCTGATTGAAGAAGTCGTCGCAGCTCATCATGAGGAAAGAGGAGAGAGGAAAGAGGAGAGAGAATGCTCCTGCCACCACCTTTTTATTTATCTTGGTAATCATAATTTTCAATTTTCAATTATCAATTTTCAATTTCGATTACAGGTTGATCTTCACACCGGCTACGAAGCTGCGGCTGTGACCTAAATAGCCCACATCGACGCCCTGTCCGATGACATTGCCCGTCAAAGCAGATTCGGGATCGCTGCCAAGATAGCGTGTGAGGGTGAACAGGTTGTTGCCCTGCACCCAGAATTGCATACCCTGCAGGTACTCTGACTTGATCGGCAGGTCATAGCTCAGGGTGACGCTCTTCAGACGCAGATAGGAGCCGTCCTCAATCCAACGGTTGCTGAAACGGGAGTTGCCCATAGGATCCTGGAAGGTGATGCGTGGCATGTCGGTTTGCTGTCCCTCCACCTGCCAGCGGCGCTCCATAGCCGTGGTCTGGTTCATAAAGCGATTGCCGCCTTCCAGCTGCGAACGCATGTAGTTGTAGACATCGTTGCCCAAGGAATAGTTGAAGCGAACGTCGAGACGCAGGCGCTTCCAGTTGAGCGAGCTGTAGATATTGCCGTAGATATCGGGATTGGGATCACCGATGACGGTCTGGTCGGCCTCGGTAATCATGCCGTCGCCGTTGAGATCAGCAAAATGCACGTCGCCGGCACCGAAATAATACTTGTCAATGCCATTGTCGGCCATGAAGTAGAGGCCCTTCTCACCCGTCAGGCCGGCTGCCATAGCCTCCTCCGTAGTGGAGAAGACACCCAGCGCCTTGTAGCCGTAGAAGATGTTGGAAGCCTGTCCCTCCTGCGAGCGGACGGTGGCTCCATAGACCTCGGAGTCGAAATAGCGGGTGCCGTCGGCCAGCTGCTGGGCGGTCAGCGGCAGCTTGGTCAGCTCATTCTTATAGTGTCCCACGCTGGCGCCAACCTGCCACTGCCAGTCCTTCATGGCCAGCACTTTCACGTTGACGTCGACGTCGAAGCCCTCGTTCTTGAGCTTGCCGTCGTTGGACCAGTTCTCACGCAGTCCGCTGAGATAGCCCAGCGTCTGACGGGTGAGGAGGTTGTTGGTGGCAGAGCGGAAATAGTTGAACGAAAGGCCGAGGCGGTTGTTGAGGAAACGTGACTCGAAGCCGGCGTTCAGGCGGCGTGTCGTCTCCCACTTGATACTGTTGTTGCCAATGCCTTCAAAGGCCAGGCCTGAGATACGATTCTGATAGAGCGAGGAGCTGAAATAACTGCGGGCGGCATAATAGTCGATGTCGTCGTTGCCGCTGATGTCATAGCCAGCGGTAAGTCGCAGGTAGTCGATGCCGCCCACCTTGGCCATCCAAGGCTCGTTGCTCACCACCCACGAGGCCTGCACGGCGGGGAAGATGGCCCAGGGAGCCTTCAGCAGCTTGATGTCGCCACTCTCGGAGCCGAAACGTGAAGAGCCCTCCATTGTGAGGTTGGCCTGAAGATAGTAGCGGCTCTTGTAGTTGTATTCGGCCTGTGCATACCAAGCCATGCTGTTCCAGTTCTCGTTGATGCTCTTCGCACCCTTGCCCAAGAGGCCGGCGTGCATTCGCGGCGTCTTGTCGCTGCCGGTATTGTAGCCCCACTGGCGATTGACGGAGTAGCTCTCCCAGTTGATGCGGACACCACCGAAGAGGTGCAGGAAATGGGCGCTGAAACGCTTCGTCCAGTCGATGCGTGTATCGCTCATCACAGAGTTCTGCTTCGAGGCCAGCGAACGCACCTCATTATCCACGGTGCGAGCCAGGCTGGAAACGTAATAGTTGGGCGTGCCATTGATGGGGATATAGAACATCTCGCTGGTGTTCACCAGATTGTAGCTGAAGTGCTCGCTGACAAACAGGTCGCGGTTGATCAGATACTTCGGGGTGATGGTGAGGTTGAGCATGGAGTTCTCGAAATGGTTCTTGTTCTCGGCATCCGACCATTCCAGGATAGCTGCGGGGTTGCCCAGCTGCCAGTTGTAGCCATTGTATCTGACCATGGCCTCCTCGAGGTAATTCTCCTCGGTGATGTCGAACTTCGTATCGGAGAAGCGACCCGAACCCGTCTCGTCATGTCCGTAGCTGTAGGGGCTCATAAACGGGCTCTTGGTATAGGCCAGGAAAGAGGGCGCTGTCGGGGTGCCTTCATCATAGCCTACAGGAGCACCATCGTTTCGCAGGTTGCGGGTGACGTTCGAGAACGAGGCATCGAAACGCACGTCGAGCTTGGGACTCAGACCGATGTCGGTGTTGAAACGAACATTCAGACGGTCCATGTCATTCTTCTTCAGCGTGCTCTGCTGGTTGCCGTAGCCTACAGAGAGGTTATAGTTGGCCACATCGTCGCCACCCTCCACGTTGATGCCGTAGTTCTGAGTGAAGGCCGTGTGGTAGACATACTCCTTCCAGTCGGTGTTCTGATGGTAGAGGTCGTAATAATAGTAGCTGGGATCCTCGTTGAGGAACTTGAACGTACGTGTCAGCGTCTGCGTGGTCTTCAGCAACTCAGAGGCATAGCCGCGATACTCGTCGTTACCCATCACCGAATAATACTTGGGCTCCATGGTGACACCGGCCGAGAGATTGGCGGTGATACGCGTAGCCATCGACTTGTTACGGCGTGTCTGGATCAGGATGACGCCGTTGGCTCCCTTAGCACCATAGAGGGCTGTGCCGTTGCGCAGCACGGTAACCTTCTCGATATCGGCGGGATTGATGTTCGACAGCACATCGTTGTAGAAGCCGTCGTGCAGCATGGTACGGGTGTACTGCTGGTCGATGATGACATCGTCGACAACCACAAGGGGCTGGGCATTGACGTTCAGCGAGTTGAGACCCTGTATGAACATCACCGAACCGACACCGGGCGTACCGCCACGACTGATGGTGTGCACATAGGCACCCATCTGGTCCTGCATCTCATCCTTGATGTTGACGGCATTGGTATAGCGGAAGTCAGTAGCTTCCTGCATACCGAGCACATTGGTCTTGGCTGCATAGTCGCTACGGAAGGTGGTGACATACAGCAATGACGTGCGCTGCTCCTCGTCGGCAGTAAGGCCCTGGCGCTGCGGGGTATAGTCAGTAGTGGTGATGAAGAGGGCGCTGGCGAAGAGGGGCACCTTCAATTCGTAGGCGCCGTCATCGTCGGTCAGGGTACTGAATCCGTCAATCTCGGCAGCACGCACGATGGCACCGGCTACGGGCTGGCGTGTGGCAGCATCGAGCACATGGCCACGGACGGTACGCGTAGGATACTGTTTCTTCACAACGGCTTTCCTGACCGGAGCACTCACCTCCACCTCTTCCTGCTCGTCGTCCTGAGCATAGAGGCTGACGGGCAATGCTGTCAGCAGCGACAGGGTAAGGCCAAATAAGATATATCGTCTCATAGTTTCTTTCTTTGTGAATAGTCGTGGAACATATTAGCGGAGCATATACCAGAATTTATAGGCGCGGTCGTCGTACTGTCCGTGAGGATAGAGCAACACACCAGGCTGTCCCTGGGCCGAACCGATGTCAAGGGCATCGACAAGCTGCAGCGTACCATGCGGCACGAGCAAGATGCAGTCGATACGCAGCGTACGTGAGTAAGTCACATCGTTCTCGTTGCTCTTGACACGTGTCTCCACCTTCATCACGGTCTGCAAGTCGGTGTTTGTGACTCCGTAAGTACAATTTTTGAACTTGTAGTCCTCGGCCACCAGCAGATAGTCTACCGCATTGGGTGTGGTGATGAGGTCAGATGATCTGTAGTCCTTCACGCCCGGGCTGCTGATGACACAGCGCAGCTTTGTCGGCAGGCGCTGCACGGCAGTGGCATTGCTATCGTTGGCCAATGCGGGAACGGTGACAAGATAGATATCGTATCCGATATTGGACAGATGGTTCTTCAGGTAGAAGTTGATGTAAATGTTATCAGAAACAGTTGGCGTCACCTCGATGAAGCCAGCATCCCATACACGCTCATAGAAGATGTTGTCGGAAGAGACGTAGCACTCGGTAATCTTGGCCAGATTGATGGAGTCTTTCAGCTGCTGATCATACACACGAACCACGTCTTTGACATTCGACGAGTATTCAGCCTCCTCAACAAGGTACTGGTTGAAAGTCATTCGCTTGTCGATGTTCCACTTAGAGGCCTTGCGCACCTCGCCATTGCTGCACCTGATAACCTCAGTTCCGTCAAACGCACCGTTCGTGCTCAGCGGCATAAAATACTGATAGTATTCAAAGGGGCCTCCCCAGACCTGGCGGCGCAAGGTGTATTCCCTTACGCAGTTTGTCGACATGGCTGAATCCTGCAGTGCCTCGTCGCTGTTGAACGTACGGCTGAAGGTAGTGCCTTCCATAATGGCAAGACGGGTATTGCGATAGATGAGGGAGTCGCGTTTGTCCACGTCTTCAGGATAATCGAAGTAGGGCTCGTATTCTTCCACGAGCTGGCTCCATACCTCGTTGGTGGGAGCAAGGAAGATATAGGCGCTGTCTTCCACGTGCAGATTACCCAATGTCTCGAAGAGACGGTTGCGCTGGATAAAGACAGAGTCGAGATACTGCGTCTTGCCGTCCTTGATGCTGCCTGCCACACTGAGGCTGGGCATAAACTCCTTGTAGTAGAACTGCGGATAGCTGCGACCGCTGATGAGCGGGTCACCGCAATACAGGAACGAACGGAGGCTGTCGAAGTCGGCATCCTTGCGGATATACTCGAAGACATTGGGCAGGAACTCCACCGTATTGTCAACAGTGAAGAGGATGCCATTGCTGTAAAGGGCATTCTTCGAGAGCAATGTCGCATTGTTCAACCTGTTGCTAAGCAGGGGCAGCTTCTTGCCGTTCATCATACGGATGGAGTCATTCGTATGGTCGGAAACGGAGAAATTGAACAGGGCTACGTGATTCTGAATGAATTCCTTCATCACGGTGTTGTCTTCCTCCAGCGTACCGTTGTTCTTCTCAGTTTGATAGCGGGTAATGAGCTCCTGTGCCTGCTCTTTCGACAGACAGTCGTTGGTAGGCGCGAAGACGGTAAGCACCTGCGCAGAGTTGAGCGTACGGTCGAAGTTGCACGCCTCAACGACACTGGCGAAGTTGCTCAGCTGCGGATTTTCCTTGATGGCCTGCCAGAGTGTATTGTCGCTCATGCCATACTCGGCAGTGGCCTGACCTTCGTAGTGGTCGTCCCACGTGTCGGTGCAGGAGACCCCCACCCATCCTCCCCCTGCGAGGGGGAGGAGCAGATACATTGTAAAGCGAAGAAGCCCCTTTACCTTTTCATATAATATTTTTTTCATAATAGTTATCGTTTATGATGTCTTAGTGAAAATAATGGTAACCTCTCCCCTCCCTCCAGGGAGGGGCTGGGGGTGGGTCTTTTTACAGGTCATCCTCTATTTCGCCGTCGCCGTCAACGCCGTAGACGGTCTTCGGCACCATTTCAAAGTAGTCGAGCATGAACTCGTTGTCCTGACCGGCATCAGTATTACCGCTACCCACGCGGAAACGGATGTAGTGGTCCTTGGTGGCATCGATGTAACCCTGATAGAGAATCTTGCGGTATGTTCTGGGATTGCCGGCAAAGTAATTCCTGAAGTTATCATCACTGACGTTTGGCGGGAAGTGATAGATACTGCGGCCACCACGATAGGCACCCAGGTTGCGGAGCAGTTTCTGCTCTGCCGCACGCTCTTCATCACTCATTCCACTATAGTTGTTGAGCTTCTCATCATCGACAAAGCGGTCACTGATGTAGAGGTCACTGTTGAGGAACTTGGTCATGTCGAGGGGCAGTCCCTGCGGCTCGCCGTCAAAGTAGGTCTGCATGATGCCTCGACGAGGAATAGCACAGAAGCCGAGTCGCAGCTGCCACTCACCACTATAGGGCACCGGCGGGATGCGGAAGGTGAAGTCATACTTGCCCTTCAGGTTCCACTCATCGCCCTGCCACGACCAGAAGTTGCAGTGGGGACGGCGCAGCACCACATAGCAGTTGCTGAAGGTGACGCCATCAAGATAGCCTTCGGGGAAGTAGTAGTTGCGTCCGTTGTCGGGAACCTCTTTCTCGTCGGGGAAGTTTGCATCGTCATCCTTGTCATAATTACCCTCCAGACGAATGCCCTGGTTCATCACCTCGGGGAAGATGCTGGAGAAGTCCATGCGTATACGCATGTTCTGAACCACGTCGCGTACATCCTTGCTAAAGACCACAAGGTCGTCGACATAGAAGTAGTGGCCGTTGACGGCATCATCCTCTACGTCGGGGTTCACTTTGGAAACGCTGATGATATGTGAGCCACGATATTCATAGTCGGGCGACTCATAGCGGCGGTTGACAAAGTGCTGGCCTTTGTAGGAAGCATCCGGTCCGTAGATGTCAATCTCATTCAGATGGGAATTGATATTCTGGGGATCCTGGCGCTTCTTCCTACTGAGCTGTTCAATCTTCAGCATGGTGTAGGGCAGCAGTGTCTGATACCAGTCGACGGGATTGCAGAGCCTGGTGTCGAAGCCAAAGGCCTCTTTCGTCTGATTGGGCTCGAAGGGAGTCAGCTGGTCGGGCCCCGCATAGCGGTTGAGGATATGGTACTGCACGAAGCGGTGCAAGGGGTTGACGGGACTGTCAAGGTGTTTGAAGTCATGTCCCTCAGCCTTGACGTCGTCCTTGTAGACGGGGTCGTAGAAGCGGCAAGCCAGTTGATAGAGTGCGTACAGATCACCCTGGCTGGTGTCGATGCCATATTCTTCGAACTTAGCCCTGTATAGCGAGTCAGGCTCGACGAAGGCGGTATAGCCGTATTTCTTGTGGTCGGGCACCCATGCCACTTCTTCCCAAATGTCGGAACGATAGCGATAACGTGACTGCTTGTTGCTGTAGTCAGGATCCTCAATCAGCAGGATCTGCTCGCGTACGCCGGTAGCCACCAAAGCCTCATAGAAGATGCTGATGTCGGGGTTGTCGCGCAGGATGTCAGCAATGAAGCTGTTCGATTTCTCAATCACCTTGTCAATGGGCTGGATGATGCCATTTTCCACAGAGTCGTTCTGATGGATGTAGGTACCGTCAGAAAGTGTCTGCTCGAAGATGACGTGCGCCTTCTTCTCAATGTAGACGACGGCATTGCTGTCGGCATCGACTCCCTGCGACGTGGCAAGATAACGTCCCAGCAGGTTGGTGGTTGGGATGGTCTGCGCATTCATCGAATAGGTGGTGTAGAGGTTGTCGATGAGGTGCGTGCGTGCAATGGTGTCACAGTCGGCATCGCTGAGCTCCTCCACACTTTGCAGGCCACGCTTCTTCAGAAATTCCTCAACAGCATCGTTGGAGGGCACAAAACACGTGTACTTGCCGTAGGTGGAGAGGAGATCCATGAGGTGGGCCCGCTCCACGATGGTCTTGAACTGGCTATAGCAGGGGCGGTTGGCGAGGTAGTCGCTGATCATCTCACCCGTGAACGTATAATAATACTCGCTGTCGGGTTCGTCGGAACACGAGGAAAGGAGCAGTCCCCCTCCCACTCCACTGGCTGGAAGAACCAGGACAGCGGCGAGTCTCAGAAGCGAGTTCTTGATCCGGTGCTTTATATCTTTGCTATTCATAGTCTGTATGTTTAAGATAGTTCCTACTTGGATGTCTTCTCATAGCTTTCATTCTCGCCCGTTCCGAAGGCCGGGTTGGGCTTCAGGTTGCGGTTGACACGCATCTCTTCATAGTTGTAGGGCCAGAAGATAGCATCCATCTTCTTGAAGAAATTGCTGACATAGCCTTGGTTAACGTCTTCACGCTTTGACATGACTGAGGCAAACTCGGTGGTATTGCCTGCCCGCATAGCGTAGCGAACCAGGTCGTAATAGCGTTTGCCCTCGAACATCAGTTCGCGACGGCGCTCGCGTTCCACCAGGCTCTCCATCTGCGACCTGCTGTTATAGCTGCTGCGTTTCAGGGTGTCAGAAGCCTGCAGTACATTCTTGCAGATGGAGCGTTTGTTGACGGCATTGACCAGCGAGAAGGCCTTGTCGAGCTTCTCACGATTGATGCTGGCGGCGACACTGTCACTGCCTTCCACCATCTGCTGGCACAGGGCCTCGGCCTCTAAGAGCATGATGTCAGACAAGCGATAGATAATCCACTTGCTGCCGTTTTCTCCATTGGCATAATAGGAGCGTTCCCTGTTAGTATTATTCTCATTCTCAGACACCTTAGTAGACGAGGCACTCACATCCTGTGCCCTTGTGGCATACTTGGTAATATAGCCGCTACTGGAGCTGCAGTTGGTATAGATACGGGCATCGTAGGCCTTGTTCACATCCTCGTAGACGGTGCGGGCAGATTCCTTTGTTGCATCCTCGGTAATGAGGGTAGTTGCCACGAAAGAGCCCTTTTTATTTGTATTGTTTCCGTATAGGCTGCTGATAGCGTCGTTGGCCTTCTGTCCACTGCTGGAAGGATTGTCAGAATAGACCAACTCGAAGATGGTTTCAAAGCTGTTTCCTGTGACAAAGAGGTCTTTGTAAGCCTGGCCGAAATTGTTGCCGTTCATGTGCAGGCAGACCAGCGGATAGCCGTTGGTACGCAACAGCATCAGCTCAGCATCTTTGGCATTGATCTTGCTGCCGGCGGTGTTCACGACCTCGGTAAAGTATTCCTTCTTCGAGTCGATAACCAATTCGGCGTAGCGAATACAGTTGTCGTAATCCTGCTTCCACAAGTACATCTCGCAGAGCATGGCGTAGATGGCGTCACGTGTGATACGGCCCGTCTGATCGCGCGGCTCGGTGAGGGGATAGCGGGTAACGGCATCGCCCTTGACACTCTCCAGGTCATAGATAAGACTATCGAGCACATCGTAGAACGGTGTGGCAGGCAGGTCCATCTTCTGATCGTCATCGGTATAGGCCACGCGGCTGAAAGGTACGTCGCGGAAAGTACGGATCAGATAGAAATAGCACAGCGAGCGCAGGGCGGTCATCTCGGCAATAGTGGCCTTCAGGTCGGCCTGCGTGAAGCTCGGGTCAACAGTGCTGAGCTTCGGTGCATACTTCATCACAGTATTGCAGCGGTTGATGATGGCATAGAAACTTTCCCACTTGGTGTAGGAGTTCATGGCAGTGATGTTCTCACGCAGCACATTGTAGAGGTTGAGCTGATTGGTAATGTCGCGGCCACCCGCCACATTGTCGCTTCGGCCTTCACCCCACACCATCATACGCTCGCGGATACCGTCCTCAAGCAAATCGGCATAGCATCCGGTAACGACATTCTCAACGTCAGACTTCTCATTCCAGAAATCCTCAAGGATGATTTCATTCATCTGCTTAATTTCAAGGAAGTCGGAGCAGGAGGTCAGCGCTACGCTAAATAAGAAAGAACAAAGAACAAATAACAAACTTGTCTGCCCTTTTACCTTTTTGTATATCGTGGTAGTCATAGTTTCTTCTTTTTTCGTTAGACTGAATATTTAGCGAAGCATCAGAACTCAACAGTAATACCGAGTGTGTAGGAACGCGAACGCGGAGTCTGCGCATCGTCGGTAGCAGGCCATTCGCCTCCGAATGCGATGTCGGGGTCGACGCCGCTGTACTTCGTGATGACGAAAGGATTGTTGATACTAGCATACAGAGAGACACGGTTGAGTCCACACCACTTCAGCTGCTGCTTCCTCAACGAGTAGGAAAGCTGTGCATAACTCATACGCAGGTAGGAGCCGTCCTCTACGAAACGGTCGCTGATGAGCGTGTTGTAGTTGGTAGACTCACCGTACAAAGCACGAGGAATAGTGGTGACGTCACCTTCCTTGCGCCAGCGGTAGTTCACGGCCTGGCTCTGGTTGTCGTTGCCGATCATAGCCTCAGAGCGCAGACGAGCCATATTGATGATCTTATTGCCCACGCGATAAGTGAACTGTGTGCTCAGGCGCCACTCACCCATATTGAACGTGAAGCCAAAACCGCCGGTGAGCTTGGGCAGCGACGAACCAAGGTAGGTAATATCAAGGGCATTGATCTGGCCATCGTGGTTGACATCCTCATAGATGGCATCGCCACCGTTGAAGCCAGGATAGGAAGAGTTGTGGCCGGTGCCGTCAATGCGGTAGTCGTACATCATACGCTTTGGTACGTCGTTGCCGTCGAGGATAATCTGTCCGTCAGCCGACACGGCTACAGGAGCCGTCTTGCCTTCGGCTACGAAATTAGCCCAATAGTCGTAGATTTCCTCTCGCGTCATACCCTCAACAGCGTTCCTGATCGTATTGTAATTGTACTGGTAGACGCCTTTGTACTTGAAGCCGTAGATAGCGCCGAAAGGATTGTGCAGTTGCACACGCACCAATCGCTCAGCATTCTGATAGCCGTAGATGGAGTTCTTGTTTTCAAGGATGTACTCATCCATTTCCAGAATCTCGTTGCGGTTGTTGCCGAAGTTCACGTTCATGTCCATCGTGAACTTGTTGATCTTCAGCAGGCGGTTGGTGTTGATATGGAACTCCCAGCCGGTGTTACGCATCTTGCCGTTGTTGTGGTAACGCTTGGTGGCATAGCCGGAGTTGGAGGGGATGCGGAAATTCTCCAAAAGCATATCCGTAGTCGTGCTTTGGTAGCCCTCGAGGGTAAGGTTGAGGCGACCGTCGAAGAAGCCGAGGTCGACACCGAAGTTATAGCTGGTGACGAGCTGCCACTTCAAGTCGGAGAGACGCAGACGCAGGGGTACCATCGACGAGCGGTCGATGTATGTTCCGCCAGCTCCGTATGTGGAGGTGTATAGATAGTTGTCACGCGGCTGGTTGCCCACTCGTCCCCAACCCGGTCGGATGGCGAACATCGAGAGGGTAGGCTTCAGCTTCTGCATCCAAGGCTCATCACTGATGATCCACTTCAGAGACACTGAGGGGAAGTAGCCCCAACGGTGGCCCGGACCGAACTTGGTCGTACCATCGGCTCGCACGGTGAAGTCGGCGATGTATCGCTCTTTATAGGCGTAGTGTGCAGAGAAGGTGTAGTACATAGAGCGCCACTGGTTATAGGGCGAATCCATGTTGCTGATGATGCCGCCGGCAGCAGGACTGGTGATGACACCGCCTGTAGAAGGCAGGCCGTAGCCGCTTGTGGACTGCGAGTTGCTGCTTCCGCTGGTCAGCTCGAAGCGTGCCATCATCATCATCTTATGGTCCTTATTGGGGAAGGCGGGTGTCAGTGTCAGCGTCTGCTTCGTGTTGAACGACACGCTCTTTGCGGAGCTGTTGGCAGCCTTATTGATGCCGCTGCCAGTGATGACACCGCTGGCCAGCTCCTGTGGGAAGAACGACTCGTTATACTGGTTGGCGATGTTCATCAGGACGGAGCCACGCCACTTCAGCTGCCAGTGGTCTTCATCGAGGCCCAGCAGATTGTAGTCGATGATAAGCTCGGGATTCATGTCATAGCTGCGGCGCTGGCTCTTAGCCAAGTTTGCCGATGCCACCGGGTTGACATAGCCCTTCTGGTCGTTGTCGAAGACGGAGGAGCCGCTCTGCAGCATGGTGTAATAGCGGTCGGTATCGTTGCCGTTCGCGTCCTGCTCAAAGATGCTCATGTTCGGCATCTTCTTCAGTGCGATGTTGAGCAGATCGCTATAGTTCATGTCGTTCTTCGTGTAGGTCAGCGAGAAGTTGGTACTCACGCGGATGCGCTCTGATACGTTGTAGTCGAGGGCAACACGAGTGGTGAAACGGTTCAGCTTCTGCTTGATGACCGAACCCGTCTCATGGTCGTAACCGCCACTGATACGGAAGAGGGCTTTCTCACCGCCACCGCTGATGGTGACATAGTGATTCTGACGCAAACCCCACTGTGTGACGGCATCACGCCAGTCGGTATTGTTGTTATACATCTCATATTCTGAGAAGTCGTCCTCATAGTTGAGCTCACGCACATCGGCAGACTTTGAATCATCCTGCTGCGGATTGAAATAAGCCTCCTTCAGCATCATGGTATAGTCGTCGCCATTCAGCAGCTTGTAACCCTTCGGCTGATAGGTGCCGGTGAGACGCAGCTGATAACTCACTCTGGGCGTACCACGGGCACCGCGCTTTGTGATGAGCTCGATGACACCATTACCACCCTGTGATCCGTAGACTGCAGCAGCGGCAGCATCCTTCAGCACGGTGATGGAGGCGATGTCCTCAGGGTTGATGTTCAGCAGCTCAGCGAACTTCTCGTCGCTGGCGCCAGCCATATCAAAGCCATCGAGATTGACGTCACGGATATTGCCGTCAACGACGATAAGGGGATTGGCATCCGTCAGCGTCGACAGCGAGCTGGCACCACGCAAACGCATGGTGGATCCAGCGCCGAGGTTACCGCTATTGCCGATGATATCCAAGCCGGCAATACGGCCCTGCAATGCCTCGTCGATGGTGGTCATACCCAGACCCTCGAACTCCTTCATTGAGATGGTCTGCGAAGCATAGGATATCTCACGCTCAGGAATGGGAAGGCCATTGCCCTGTGCACGCCGCTTTGCCTTCACGACAACGGGCTGGATGGTGTTCTCAGACTTCATGCGCAGGTTGTACGTGGTCTTGTTGATGGCCATCGTCACAGTGGTCAAGCCAATATAGCTGAAGCGTATCTTGTCTTTCGTGTCCTTCACCTTCATGGTAAAGTTACCGTTGAGATCGGTAACGGCGGAGTTGATGATACGTCCGTTGGCGTCTATCTCGCAGACGGTGGCGCCAAGCAGCGGTCCGTATTCGTCCGTCAGCGTGCCGTGGACTGAGGTAATGTTCTGTGCCGACGCGCCTAAAGGCAACAAGGCCAGCAGCAGGAGCGGCAGCAGACGGCGGGCAATCCTTCTCGCGCGTTCATTTATCTGTATACTCATAGTCTTCTGCTTTGTCATTAGGTTATTTCACATATTCAGCTTCAAGAGTCTCGAGTACCACCTGGCGCCAGGGGCGCATCTCCTGATACTTCAGCGGACTGTCAATCAAGTGGACGACGGCGTCGCTCACCATTCGCTGCAAGCCGCCCTTGAGCCAATACTCGCGTACAATATTATTATAGAGGCCTGGCTTAGCGAGGACATGATGCTGTTGACCCAGCTCATCGGTGACGGTGATCTGCTGGTTGTCGAAGCTCACGCCGAGGGTAAAGAAGCGTTTGTTCACAGGATTGCGCTTCATGGTCTCAAACTGGCCGTGATTGCGCTCAGAGGCCAGACCGATGGCGACACTATGGTCTTGCACGTGATAGCGCACAAAATCCCTCAACAGATTCTGCACCAATTCCTTCGCCCTCTTGCGATAGTTGGTTGCCTGCGAAGCTGTCAGGTCCCTGAAGTTCTCTATCATCAGATGCTCTGCCTCCAACAGGCTGTCGAAAGAGACAGACTTGGTAGGATCCCAAGTGGCATCAATGGCATCGAAGGAAGGCAGCAGACCGTCGGCCTGTAACTTCTCGATGGAGCTGTTGGTAGGAACGTAGACGGTGTAGTTATAGTTGTCGAAAAGCGTCAAGTTGACGTTGTTCTGTTTCGAGCTGCCGGCAGAGAAGGTCTCATCGCCACCAGCCTTGATGGTCTTTGAGAAGAGGGACGTGAGGTCGTTGTTGGCCAGATGCATGAAGGTACTGTACTCATCGTGTGACTTCAGCACCATCGAGAGCGACTTCGTGGTGGGCAGGGGCAACGTCTCTTCCAGCTGATAGCTGACGCCGTTGTCTTCCTTGTACTCTTCCGAAACCACCACGGGCTTGCCGTTACCTTCCATCTGCCATCCGCCCTCGAAGCTGAGATTGCCATTCTCGCCACGACTGACTCGAATCATGCTGCCACCCTTGGTGAGGAAGTAGGGATAGCCCTCGTTCAGATAGTCGTCGAGGGTCTTCTGCTTCATCGAGTCAGGAATGACGATGATGAGCTGGTTGATGAGGTTCTCAAGCATATTGCGCACCTTGGTGGCTGCGGCAGGCTGCTGGTTGGACGAGCCATCCAAAGTGAGCGAGCCGTCTTCCTCCACCACTACGGGGCGCGGCCTGGCCTGCACCCACTCATCCTGGTTCTTCGACGTGTCGTACTCCCAGGTCATTGCGTTCACCTTCATCAGCGTGGTGGTGTCGCCCTCCTCCGAGACACGCATCGACTCACCGCCGTAGGAGACGGGGTCGATATATGTCTGCATAGCGTCGTTGGTGGGCAGGAGCATAGCGTATCTGGAACTCATGGAGAGCAGATACGGCTTAAAGTTGAACTGATAGGTCTTCACGTCGCTGATATGTCCGTAGCTGTCGTAGGTAATCTTATAATACTGTTCAGCGCCAGTCAGCGACCAGTAGATGATGCTCATCGTCTGGTTGTGGAACGAAGCGGGCGAGAGCACGGATATAAACTCCACAGGCATGAACACCTTGTTGGTCATATACACCACGCCGTTGCAGCCGATGAAGCAGGAGTCGATGTCCTCCTTCGTGATGCCGAGGGTCTCGAAGGCATCGTTCAGCACCGTATGGAACTTCGACGGCACAGCGGCTGTGATAGAGCTGAGCTGATGGTTGCGCACCAGTGAAGTGAGCACCTTCATGTTCACATTGTCCCACGAGCCAAACTCATCTCTCAGGGCACGGCCCTCATTGTTCCAGAAGCGGTCCATAGCATCGTTGGTGGGCACGATCATCACGCCAGCATCGTTGTGCAGGGTGACGTCAAGCTTGGAGTCAATGTACTGGTTCCAGCCTGGGTCGAACACGAGCTGACCGCCGCAGTCGTTCTTGTCCTGTGCTTCGGACAGGATCTTGTTGTTGGCATAGCGGTTGGCATAATAGGCGAGCACGTAGACGGTGTCCTCACGATTGTAGAGACGGTTGTACTCGCTGCTGAACGAGCCGAAGCCGCCCTTGTCGTCCAAATCGGGCACAGGCATTGAGAATCGGTCCACAAGGCTGGTATACATCGACATGTTAGGATGCTGGTGCATGATCTGTGCCATATTCTGAGCAGACTCAATCACGCCGTCCACCTTCTGTATGTAGCCGTTCTTGCAGGTGATATCGCGCTCGCTGACTCGCTTGCCGTTCACCCATGCCTCAGCAGTCGACTTTGCCTGCTGGTTGGTGAGGATAGCCAGGTCCTCATCCGTTATCTTGTGATAGCGCATGAAGGCGGGCAGGAAGTGAATCATGGGCGGCTCAGTGATGTCGCACATGATGGGGATGGGCTTGTTGCGTTTTCTCAGCTCGTCCCAAGACTTTGCCTGCGGGAACTTCGACGGTGGCATGATGTAGACGGAGTCGTAGATGGAGACAGCCGTCTCACGACGCATGGCCCTGCCTTCCAGAGGCGTGGCATTGTCGCTCTTGGCCTTGTCATTCGACATCAGCTCGATGAGGTAGGCGTTGTTGATCATGGAGTTCTTCAGCAGCAGTTTCTTCTGTGCCAAAGAGAGATCAGCATAGCTCTTCACGCCCCAGTTGTTGTTGCGGAACCACTCCTGAAAGGCGTCATCGTCAGCAGCGAAGAGCGTCTTCGAACCTGTATGCGCCAGCACCTCGTGCTGCCCCAGGTCGTCGATGAGCTTCATCACGGTGGTGTAGTTGCCCTCTTCCTGCAGTCGCTCATAGATGGAGTTGCCCAACCATTCCGGCTGTCCGCTGAGCACCTCGTCCTTACACGACGTGGTCAGCATAGCACCTGCCATCATCAGCACGCAGGCGGCAGTCATACTCCGTGCGGGTTTGATGATTGAGTGTCTTCTCATAATATAGTTAGTTGTTTTATATAGTTTTTCCTGTAGTTTCAATTTCGGATGCCCAACGGCCAAGCAGGCCAACGAGCGGAGTTCTCTCAAGCGTCTAAAAGACTACTCGACAATAAAAGAAAACTTTCTGCCTCGACTGAATGATAAAAAAGAAAGGAGTGGCGACGGCATTTTCTGCCGTCACCATTCCTTATCATGCTATGTGTTTTTCACATTTTCTATATACATACGCGTGCGTGTATATGCGCGTACGCGTGCGCATTCAATGACTACTTGCGAACCTTGCGGACGATAACAGCACCGTTCTCGAGGGTAACCTTCTGGATCATGATACCCTTCTGCAGGCTGTTAACCTTGCGGCCGTCGAGAGTGAAGAACTCAACCTTCACGGGCTGTGCAGCAGCGATGCTCTCAACGCTCAGCGGGTTGTCGCTTACGCCCTTCGAGCTGTTAGCGCCATAGTAGAAGAGACGGAAGTCATCCCAAACTACCCAGTGCTGACCATTGTTCTCACCCATGTGCTCAGCCTTGAGGCCAACGCGCAGCTTGCCGTCTTCCTTCACCTTGAGGATGACCTTGTTGGTGTAGGCGCCGTCAATGCCACCGTTCTTACCCAGTTCGAGGAAGTAGCGGCCAGAGATGAGGGAGGTGGGCCAGTAGTAGGTCTCCTCGTTGAGTGTTACCTCAACAACCTCGTCATCAAGAGCAGCCTGAACGTCGTCGATGTCGCTCACGAATGCGGGCTTCTCCTTCGGAGCTGCCTTTGCCAGGTTAGCGATAGGAGTAGAATAGGTCACGCCCTCGCCGTCAGTACCATAGAGGAATGCCTCAGAATAGTTGGGATTCTCAACCCAAGCCTTGTAGCTGTCGGCAGCACGGTCCTGAGTGGCGGAAGCACCAGAAATCTCACAGAAGGCGTCGATCTGCAGCAGATAGGTACCTGCGGGCAGGCCGATGATGTCCTGATACATGTCGATATTGGCATGCCACTGCTCCATAGCGAATACGAGTCTCTGATCGTGGGGGTTCCAGCTGTCGTTAGGTGCATTACCCAGGTTGCAGGGGTTGGTCCAACCAGCGTTGGAGTTCGTCTTCTCGTCATACTCGTCGATAGCCTCGAAGCTAGCCGACTTGATGGCAGCAGTCAGGTCAACAGGAGTAGCATCGCTTGCAGTGCTGTAGTCGGGCAGAGCGAGCGTGGTGATCATACCCTTGATCTTCTCAAGAAGAGCCTTAGCCTCAGCGTCGGTGAATGTCTCGTTGAAGATACCTTCCTCCACCTGATCCTTCAGGGCAGCAGCCTCATTCTGAACTGCCTGGCTGGCAACTGCGTCATACAGCGCATTCTCCAGATCAATGAGGGCGTCGCTCAGCTGAACGAACAGGGCCTCAGATGCACTGACGACAGGAACGATGTCGTAAATGTCGTTCAGCAGGTTGTACATTTCCTTACCCCATGCTGTATCGTCATCACCGTGCTCAGTATCGTCAAGGTAGACCTGAGCCTGGTCAAGAAGACCTTCTGCCTTTGCTCTCACGTCAGAACCAATCAGCTTGCCTTCGATGTCGACGGCAGCAACAGCCTCCTTCAGAGCGTCCTTCACATACTTGGGCAGGAATCCCTGATAGGTGAGCTTGAAGTTATCCCAGATGCACCACCAGTGCGAGTTCATATCCACACTCTTCACACCAATGCGCATGGGCTGGCCTTCCTGTACCAGACCGAAGGCACTCTTCTTATACATGCCCCATTCGAAGCAGAGGCTGGCAGCACCCATTGAGTTAGGATACCAGGTATCAGTCCATGACCAGCTCTCAATGATGGGCAGCGAGTCATTACCAGCTGCATTCGTCAGGAAATGTTCTGCGCTTACTTGCTCAGAATAGACCTCAGCAAAGTCGGTCATCATGTTGTTCAGGTAGAGCTTCACGGGAATGGTAGTGGCATCACCCTCGTTACGCACATAGCCCTGCACATCCAGCTGGTAAACACCTGCGGGCAGGTCATTCACCTCCTGCCAGAGGTCGAAGCCCCAGCAGTGCCAAGCCTCAAAGCAGTGGTTGGTCTTACCAATGGCGCTAATCATCAGTTGGTCGAGGTCAGAGCCAAGCGGGCCAGGAGTAAAGTTACCCTTACGTGTTTTGTCGGCATGCCAACCTTCTGCTGTACCATAGCTACCATCATCATTATTATCACCAGAAGCAGTAAGACCAGACGGATTAGTTGCACTTGAAATGCCTTCCTCAAAGCCGGCATTCTTAATGTAGAACGTCACATCCTGACCAGGCTGCAGGTTCTCCTTAGCGAACTTCTCGCACTGGGCAATCAAATCAGCAATCTTGGCAATCTCGGCCTCCAACTCAGCGTTGGTCAGCTCGCGGTCAACCTCGATATCATCGGCATCATAGAGATAGTCGCCAACACCACCTGTCATGGTCCAAGGATCGGTCCATCCGAGGTCAGCAACGCGATTCCTTGCCTTCTCAACGGCCTCCTTCCACTCCTTCCACAGAGCAATGTTCTCCTGCAGCAGGGTGTAAGCATTCTCAACAGCCAGTACAGCGTTCTTCACAGCGTCGCCAGACAGCGTGCTGGGATCAACGCTTACAGCCTCGTTGTAGGCATCAAGATAAGCCTGAGTGAAGAGCACTTCGTCCTCATCCAGATCCAGCGGCTCGTAGTTCCAAGCCTCATCGATATACTTCTGCCAAGCATCAGCACCGTCACCGTAGAAGGTGAGTGCGAAGGTGTCGAAGCAGCTCCAGTCATCACCGCTCACGCGGCTAGGCAGAGCCACGCCAACGCGAACCTTGTCACCAGCAGAAACCTTGAACAGCATCTTGGTGTCGTACCATCCCTTCTCAGCATATACGCGGAAGCAGGAAGGATCGTTGGGGATGTAGAAGGTCTCACCTGTCTCAGGATCCACACCACTTGTCTCACCAGCGTTGACACCCCATGAAGTAGGACCAGCCAGCGGAGTGGTGTTCATCGGAGCCCACATGCAAATGAAGGGAGTAGAGGTCTCGACCTCACCAATCTTCACATACAGCTTGGAGCCAGTCTTGCCAGCTCTCCAATCAGCAATATTACTACGCCATCCGGCCTGTGCGCTCAGCGTGTAGATACCAGCGGGCAGTCCCTCGACGTCCTGATAGGTATCGAAGGTCTTGCTCCACTGCTCAGCCACGTTGGCGGGGCCGTGTGAACCAGAACCAGTCATGTTGGGAGAAGTTCCCGACCATCCAGCATTGCTGGCGTTGTCGAAGTTAGGATTGACCAGCATACCCGAGAGGTCAGCAGGACTCTCCACAGTAGCCTGAGTCTTACCCCACTCTGTGTAAGCATCACTCAGAGCCTTCGTAGCAGCTTCCACCTCAGCCTTTGTGGCATTGGGATTCTGCAGCACGGCCTTAGCGTCAGCCGTCTCGGTGTAACCCTTGGCCTCGCACTCTTCAATGAGGGCCTTCAGAGTCTTCTTGGCAGCGGTGAGCTCAGTCAGGGTGTTAGTAGCGGTGTTGACCTGGTTCACGGTGCTCTCCTCGTTAGCGAGGGTAGCCTCTGCGCTGGAGGTATCAATATAGATGTCCTTAGCAGCGTCGATAGCCTTCTTCAGGGCAATGCGAGCGTTCACCAGAGTAGCAGCAGCTCTCAGCTCAGCAATAGTGCTTTCACCATTGGTGTAGACAGCTGTAGAGGCAGTGCAATCCAAACCGATAGCATCAGCATCCTGCAGAGCCTTCTTCAGGCCGAGAGAAGCGATGTACAGCTTGGCGCCTTCGCAATAGGCCTCATAGCCGTCACTGCTCAGGAATGCCTCATAGGAATCAACGGTCACAGCCTTCCAGTCGACGCAGACACCCTCTGTAGCGGGATCCAGATTCTTCAGGACACTACTGCAGGTAGCGGAAGCATCGTCGCTGTCGATGTAAGTGCCGTCCCAGCCGATAAAGTAGCCAGGCTTGGTCACAACCTCGAAGCGAACAGCGTCGTTAACGATGTAATAATTCCACGTGTAGCCGGCCTGTGTGCCGTGATCGACCCAGTAGGAGCCACCATCGAAGAATACGTTGTGATTGCCCGTAACGTCAGAACGCTGGGGGTTGTTCACATAGTTCCACAGCTCATAGGTACCCTCAGGAGCGCCTTCCTCAGTAGCCGTCTGCAGCCAGAAATCATAGCCGTAGACGCGGGCACTTGCCTGCGTGTTCCATGAGTTACCGCTGGCGAAGAACATCTTGGCGCCAGGGTTGTAAAGGTAGAAATGGTGCGAGTCGGGATCGTCTACGTCAACAGTAAACGTAGTGAACTCCAACCCCTGCGGTTCCGGCATTACCCAAGGACCGTCGGGCACCCCTGCCTTTGCATTATTTGCCGTAAAGGCGAACAATGCACTCAAAACGAGTAGTTTTGAAACTTTCATAAGCATTGGTTTTTTTAATTGTTAGTAAAAAGGTTGTTTAAAGAAAATGGTATGTTTTTTCTGTTGTTAGTTAACCGTTGTGGGTGCAAAGATAGTAAAAAAAATGTAATCACAACACTTTTTAGGGAAAAATTTTTGAAAAAATGTGTTTTTAACAAAAAAGGAGCCTGGAAAAATTATTTTGGAGGCTCCGCAGCAAAATAAGGAGGCTCCTCAGCGGAACAAAGAGGCTCCTCAGCAAAATAAAGAGGCTCTTCAGCAAAAAAAAAGGAGGCTCTTCAGCAAAATAAAGAGGTTCTTTAGCGAAAAAAGGGCTCATCCTACACCACCTACACCGCATCCTACACCATTTTTCTTTCTGAATATCAATTGTTTGCGTTTAAATGTAGGCAATGTAGGATGATTTTAAAAATTAAATACAACTTTCGCAAGCTTGCTTGCTTCAGTTGAAGAAGTGAGAGGTGAGTGGTGAGAGGTGAGAGTGCTCTCACTAGAGAAAACTCAAAAAATTTTTGGTTTTCTTCTCGCTTATTCGTACCTTTGCAGGCATGAACGCAAAGATCAGCGACTTTGAGGTGATGGCACCCGTGGGGAGCCGCGAGAGCCTGGCCGCCGCCATACAGGCAGGGGCCGACTCCGTATACTTCGGCGTGGGCCATCTGAACATGCGGGCCGGCTCGGCCTCGGCCTTCACGCTGGACGACCTGAAGGAGATAGCCGACACCTGCCGGCAGCACGGCATCAAGAGCTACCTCACGGTGAACACCATCATCTACGACGACGATATGGACGAGATGCGCCAGACCCTCGACGCAGCCCGCGAGGCCGGCATCAGCGCCATCATTGCCAGCGATATGGCTGTTCTCAGTAATGAAGAATTAAGAATGAAGAATGAAGAATTTGCTGCCGCCATGCCTTCACCAGATGGGACGGCGGCAGCAAATTCTTCATTCTTCATTCCTCATTCTTCATTCAGCATTCACCTCTCTACCCAACTCAACATCTCGAACACGGCGGCCCTGCGGTTCTACGCCCAGTTTGCCGATGTGGTGGTGCTCGCCCGCGAGCTGACCTTGGAACAGGTGAAACGTATCCACGAGGCGATCGAGCGAGAAAGGATCTGCGGCCCGTCTGGGGAGCTGGTGAGGATAGAGATGTTCTGTCACGGAGCCCTCTGCATGGCCGTCAGCGGCAAGTGCTACATGAGCCTCGACGCCGCCAACCGCTCGGCCAATCGCGGACAATGCATCCAGGTGTGCCGTCGCTCCTACACCGTCACCGACAACGAAACGGGTCACCAGCTGGAGATAGACAATAAATATGTGATGAGCCCCAAGGACCTGAAGACCATCCGTTTCATCGACCGTATGATGGATGCCGGCGTGAGGGTCTTTAAGATAGAAGGACGCGCGCGAGGCCCTGAGTACGTCTATCAAACGGTGAGCTGCTACAAGGAGGCCATCGCCTCAGTCCTCGAAGGCACGTTTACCGAGGAGAAGAAAGACGAGTGGGACCGCAGGCTCAGCACCGTCTTCAATCGCGGTTTCTGGGACGGCTACTATCAGGGACAGAAATTCGGCGAGTGGAACAAAGGCTACGGCAACAATGCCACCGAGCAGAAAGTCTACGTGGGAAGGGCCACGAAATACTATAGCCGCATCGGCGTGGGCGAGTTCGCCGTCGAGGCCACCACATTCAAGGTGGGCGACAAGCTGCTCGTCACCGGCCCCACCACAGGTGTGATGTACCTCACCGCTACGGAGATTCACGACCAGGACGGACACCCCGTCACCGAGGCCCCGCAGGGCCGCCTCTGCGCCATCCCCGTCAGCGACAAGGTGAGGCCCTCAGACAAACTATTCAAACTGATTAGAAATGACAATTAACGAAAGACAAGACGAGATTATCGAGGAATTCACTGAGCTCGAGGATTGGATGGACCGCTATCAGCTGCTCATCGACATGGGCAGCGGGATGGAGCCGCTGGCTGAGGAATACAAGACGGAGCAAAACCTCATCGACGGCTGCCAGAGCCGCGTTTGGCTGCACGCGACCAAGAGCGACGACGGCACGCTGCACTTCGAGGCCGACAGCGACGCCCTCATCGTGAAGGGCATCATCAGCCTGCTCATCGGCATCCTCGACGGCCAACAGCCGCAGGACATCCTCGACGCCGACCTCTACTTCATCGACCGCATCGGCCTGCGCGAACACCTCTCGCCCACCCGCTCCAACGGCCTCGTGGCAATGGTGAAGCGCATCCACGACTATGCGCTGGCATTTACACTATGAACGACGACTTCAATATCCACACAGCTCCCAATCAGGGCGAGAAAGACTTCGAGAACGCCCTGCGCCCCCTCACCTTCAGCGACTTCGCAGGTCAGAAGAAGGTGGTGGAGAACCTGCACATCTTCGTCGAGGCCGCCAAGTATCGCGGCGAGCCCCTCGACCACACGCTGCTGCACGGTCCTCCCGGCCTGGGTAAGACGACGCTGTCGAACATCATCGCCAACGAGCTGGGCGTGGGCTTCAAGATCACCAGCGGCCCAGTCTTGGACAAGCCTGGCGACCTGGCCGGCATCCTCACCTCGCTGGAACCACGCGACGTGCTCTTCATCGACGAGATTCATCGTCTGTCGCCCGTCGTCGAGGAATATCTCTACTCGGCGATGGAGGACTACCGCATCGACATCATGATCGACAAAGGCCCGTCGGCTCGCTCAATCCAGATAGACCTCAACCCGTTTACACTCGTCGGAGCCACCACCCGCAGCGGACTGCTAACTGCACCCCTCAGGGCTCGCTTCGGCATCAATATGCACCTGGAGTATTACGATCCTGAGACGCTCTGCGGCATCGTGGAACGCTCGGCCCGACTGCTCGGCGTACCCATCACAGAGGACGCTGCGCTGGAGATTGCCGGCCGCTCGCGTGGAACGCCCCGAATCGCCAACTCGCTGCTGCGACGTGTGCGCGACTTCGCCCAGGTAAAGGGCAATGGCGGCATCGACACCAATATATCGCGCGTAGCACTCACGGCCCTGAACATCGACAAATACGGCCTCGACGAGATCGACAACAAGATCCTGCTCACCATCATCGACAAGTTCAAGGGCGGTCCTGTGGGCATCACCACCATCGCCACCGCTATCGGCGAGGATGCCGGCACGGTGGAGGAGGTCTATGAGCCGTTCCTCATCATGGAGGGCTTCATCAAACGCACACCTCGTGGCCGTATGGTCACTGAGCTGGCCTACCGCCACTATGGTCGCAACCCCTATGGCGGCAATATCATGCAACCAGACTTATTCGGATAAAAAATGAAAACAGGAATCTTCGTTGGAAGCTTCAATCCCTTCACAAAGGGCCACGATTCTGTTGTGACCAGAGCCTTGCCGCTCTTCGACCGTCTCGTCATCGGCGTTGTAGGCCAGCAGGTGAACAAGCCCGGCCAACCGTCGGCAGAGGAGCGTGCTGAGACCATCCGCCGCATCTACGCCAACGAGCCGCGCATCGAGGTTAAACCCTACTACGGCTTGGCCGTCGACTTCGCACGAGAGGAGGGTGCCCGTTTCATCGTCAAAGGCGTCCGCTCAGTCAAGGACTTCGAGTACGAACGCGAGCAGGCCGACATCAACCGCCTCCTCAGCAACGGCGAGATAGACACCATCCTACTCTATGCCGATCCGCAACTGGCCAGCATCAGCTCATCGATGGTACGCGAACTGCAGCACTACGGACAGGACGTCACCCAATTTCTACCACTATGATTACCTACAATACTGAAAACGTCAAATTGCCTGCCATCAAAAAGCGTGACACATCGGCCTGGATACGCCGTGTGGCAGCCGCCTACGGGAAGAAGATAGGCGAGGTGGGCTACCTCTTCTGCGACGACGAGAAGATCCTCGAGGTGAACCGCGAGTTCCTGCAGCACGACTATTACACCGACATCATCACCTTCGACTACTGCGAGGACGACACACTCAACGGCGACATCGTCATCTCCCTCGACACCGTGCGCTCCAATGCCCAGCAGCTCGGCAAAGACTACGATGAAGAGCTGCATCGTGTCATCATACACGGCATCCTCCACCTCTGCGGACAGAACGACAAAGGACCTGGCGAACGGGAGCAGATGGAGGCCGCCGAGGACAAAGCCCTCGCTATGAGATAGGAAAAGATGCCTTCAGGTGTCGTAAATGTAAACAAATGCTAAAATCTTGGCTGATACAAGTCAAAAAACTGCACAAATAGCGTTGTGTGTGCACACAATGGCGTTTTTTATGCAAAAAAACTTGCCCAAGTGAAAATAATTGTGTTACTTTGCACCCGATTTTGAAAATAACCCTTCATGATTGAAGGATAATACTAACACAATTAAAAAAGAAAAATCATGTCAGAAATTGAAAGCAAAGTAAAGGCAATTATTGTAGACAAACTGGGTGTTGATGAGGCTGAGGTGAAGCCCGAAGCAAGTTTCACAAACGATCTGGGCGCTGATTCACTGGATACCGTGGAGCTCATCATGGAGTTTGAGAAGGAGTTCCAGATCTCTATCCCCGATGACAAGGCCGAGAAGATTGGCACCGTAGCCGACGCTATTGCCTATCTTGAGGAAAATCAGAAGTAATATTTCTTGAATGAAGAATGAAGAAAGAAGAATGAAGAATTTGCTGCCGCACAGCGGGTGTAGCAAATTC
>JAGAAJ010000099.1 GCA_017615355.1 Prevotella sp. | reverse complement strand
GAGAGGTGAGAGGTGAGAAGTAGGCTTGGGGCCAGGAACAGCTTCTGAGCGGTAGTCAAACAATCCGAGGGCGGTCATAGGGCGCTGAAGGCCCTGAGCGGCGAGCCACTCTTGCATCTTTTCGTTGGAGGCAATGATGACGTCACCCTTGCTGAGGCGACTGAGCTCTGTTTCTTGGGTGACACGCTTGCGGTGGAGCGACATCAGGTCGTGGATGATGACGATGATCTGTGCCTTGCGCCAATGTGCCACACAACAGATGAAGCTGAAGTATTTCTTGACGGGGTATTGCAGCACCAGCCTGTCGCCCTTGCGGATGCAAAACATCATCTTCACGATGCCCACGAGGTTGAGCAGGAAGGCCACCACCTTATTATCATAGAACGTGGTGCGCAGGCCCAGGTTTCTGGCACCTAGCCCCTTCAGCGTGCGCTCAATATCTGTCTTCGCCTTGTTGCCGGCGCCCGACAGGCCGTAGTAGTTACGGGAGATATAGCAGAGTCGCATGTGTTACTATTTGTTGGTGAGGTCGAAATATCGCTGCAGCACAAGCAGGGAGATGAGGCGCTCGCGCTTGGCGTCCTGGAACTGGCGGATGTACTCGTGGGCATGGTTGATGATCTGCTGCGCCTCGTCGGGATGGTCGATGTAGTAGCGCAGCTTCTCCTCGATGTCGCTGAAGTCGGGCTTGATCTCGATGTAGTGGTAGTCGGGCTTCAGCGTGCCCTCCATGAACCAGGTCTCACAGGTGAGCGGCGGACTGACGGCAATGCTGTTCGACGACATCACCCACTTCAGGTTGGAGGCCACGTCATTACCCTCGAGCGACATGATGAACTTGTAGTCGAGGTGCTCGCCGATGGTAAGTTTCTCGCTGTGCCATTGTGGGAACTGATGGCCGATGGCGCCAATGTCGAACATGGGATGACCGAAGAAGCGCGTGGCGAACTCAAAGCGATTCATCTTCACGTGGTTGTCCTTGCGGCCTGTCTGCTGGCCAATCTTTCCTCGGAAAATGGCCATGTCCTTCTTCTCGGTGAAGGGCTTGCGGTCGTTGACGAAGAGAAAGTGGCGCACCTTCTCCAAGTTGAGCAACACGTTGCAGCGCGTATCCTCGTTCAGGGGACGGCTTTTCACGATGCTTGGCAGGTCGAGGGCGAAGTCCACGTCGCCCGACTTCAGTATCCAGCGTTTTTTCTGATCGAACCAGCGCGAGAACTCCAATGCATCGTAGTAGTACACCGACTGACTGGTCATTGGCTGCTTGCCAATCTCGATGGCCTGCTTCTCCCATGCCTTACGGTCATATGGCGTGTCCTTTGTCAGCTGGCAGTAGTAGTCCACGCGCTGAAGGATGTAGTCGCGGTCTGGCCTGCTGTCCAGCTTTGCCAATTCCTTGTCTACGTTCAGCCAAGCCTTAGGCCATGCCTGTCGCACGGCATTCTTGATGTAATAGACGAACTTCGGGTTTTTCCCGCTGTTCAGCGTGTAGTATATCTTTCTTCCTAAGCTCATTTCTTATAATAATGGGAAAACGCCACAAAGATATGAATTATTTTTAAAAGTCCCAAAGCTTGGGACAAAAAAATCTAAGCTCCATAGAAAAGTCCCAAGGCTTGGAAAATAACAGGTTTCCTGCAAAAAAAGGAAATTAAGTTGTTTTAAGAGAAAATGTTTGGCTGTATGCAGGGAAATTCGTTAATTTGCAGCGAAAATTTTTAACCTCTTAAAAGAAAGGAGCAAACAATGAACAGAATGAAGGAAGCCATCATCCTGGCCGTCGGCCTGATAGTGATGGGATGGTGCATCAAGTGCGGCATTGACAATTTTGCCAACAAAGACCGCAAAGTGACTGTGAAAGGCCTGGCTGAGCGCGAGGTAAATGCCGACAAGGTGACGTGGAGCATCAGCACCACGGAGATGGGCAACGACCTGCCCGCCCTCTATCAGCGCATCAACGAGCAGGCTGGCAAGATCAAGGCGTTCTTCGTGGCGAACGGCATTAACGAAAACGAGATTACCATCAACCCGCCGCGTGTGAACGACCTGGAGGCAAACACCTGGAGCGAGAACCGCAAGAGCTACCGCTACACGGCCGAGACCTCTGTCACCGTCTATACGAAGGATGTGGAGAAGGTGAACACAATCATCTCGAAGCAGGGTGACCTCTTGGAGCAGGGTGTGGCCATTGAAAGTGGCTATCCCGACTATGAGCTGGCCTCCTTCCAGGAGCTGAAGCCTGAGATGATGGAAGAGGCTATCAAGGCTGCAAAGAAGACTGCCGACCAGTTTGCTGAAGCCAGCGGCTCAAGCCTTGGCGGTATCCTCTCAGCTGGTCAGGGCCAGTTTGAGATTGAAGACCGCGACTCGAACACACCCTACATCAAGAAGGTGCGTGTCGTGACCACGGTCACCTACTCTCTCGACTAAACCATCTGAAAATCTTTCTTTCTCAGCACGAAGCTGTTGGAAAGATATTTTTCGCGTACAATCCTGTTCTCTGACAACTCCTCCGGGGTGCCATGGAACAGGATTCTTCCTTCAAACAACAGATAGGCGCGGTCGGTGATGCTAAGTGTCTCCTGCACATTGTGGTCGGTGATGAGGATACCGATGTTGCGGTATTTCAGTTTCCACACAATCTGCTGAATATCCTCAACAGCAATGGGGTCGACGCCGGCAAAAGGCTCGTCAAGCATGATGAACTTCGGCTCGATAGCCAGGCAGCGGGCAATCTCCGTGCGGCGGCGCTCACCACCCGACAGCTGGTCGCCCTTGTTCTTGCGCACCTTCTCCAGGCGGAACTCAGCGATGAGGCTCTCTAATTTCTCATGGCGGTAGGCCTTGGGCTTGCCCGTCATCTCAAGGACGCTGAGGATATTGTCCTCCACCGACATCTTGCGGAATACGGAGGCCTCCTGTGCCAAATAGCCGATGCCGGCGCGGGCGCGCTTGTAGACGGGATAGTCGGTCACCTCCTTGTCACCTAAATAGATGTGGCCGCCATTGGGCAGCACAAGGCCGGTGGTCATATAGAAAGATGTGGTTTTGCCGGCACCATTAGGACCAAGCAAGCCGACAATCTCGCCCTGTTTTACCGTGAAGCTCACGTCATTCACAACGGTGCGCTTGCCGTAGCGTTTGATAAGTCCCTCGCTGCGGAGAACGATGGGCTCCTCGGGGGATTCTGAGGGCTCTGAGGTTTCAGGGGCTAATGGAGCCTCTGGGTCTTCTGGGACTGAAGGCTCTTCCGAAACTGTTGGGCCTTCTGAGATAATTGGGGTCTCTGAGTTTTCTGTGATTCCCGTGACCTCTAAGTCTTCTGTGATGATGGGGTTTGTCTGTTCTTCTGTCATATTATTGTCTTTTTCTTATTGTCTGATTAAAATTCGCAGCCAAGGGTCAGCGTGGCTGTAGTGCGGTCGGGGCCTGCCGCGTATTCGTTGCGCTCGTTGCATTTGCGATGGCTGATGGCAGCACGCACGTAGGTTTTCATCGCCGTAGAGGGCATGATGAAACTGTACTGTCCGCTGGCGCCTACCTCATATTGTGCGGCATTCATCCAATGGTAGTCGCGCCAGAAATAGGCGTCCATCGTAGGTGGTGGTGTCTGCTTGTCGCTCGGTTCGATAAAGGTACCGTCTTCTGCGGGGATGCCATTACCCTGTCGGAAAGACACTCCTGCCTGCATGGTCCACACTCCCTTTTGCGTGGCAATGTTACGTGTCAGGATTACAAAAGGCTCGTAACTGGTGAAATGCTGGCGGCGGCAGTAGGGAAAGAGATAGGCCGTCTGCTTATGATGTGCCCATCGCAGGCCTGCCTGCAACGTCCATGTTGGTAGCAGTTCCTTTACACCGAGGTCAGCGGTGAGGGCGGCTGTGCCGTCAACCCACAGACGGTTGGCTACTTTTACAGGTGTGTAATATTGGTAATATGTGGCTCCGGCATCGTTCTTCAGTTCACGGTAGTTACGTGCGTCGTTCTCCAGATTCTCGGCCTGCAGGGAAAGATCAGCACGTATCCTTGTCGTAATAGATTGGAACGAAAGTCGGGCTGTATAGTCGTAGGCGTGGCTGCGGTGTTGCGTGTAGGTGATAGTGTAGGGCGAGCGCCGACCGTAGTAGCCTTTACGGTGGGCATAGGTAAAGGAGTTATAGAGTGAGAAGGGTGACAGCTGAAAACCGAGCTGCATCGAGAGTCCGTTGTAATCGTCTACTAACGGCATGGCACGACTCTTATCGGTATATCCGATGTTGCCATACTGCTCCACCTGTCCGATATAAGGCCCGTAGTTGACAAAAGACTTATAGGTACGGTCGCTTTTACCATAGGTGCTGAATTGCACGCTCTCAGTAGTGCGGCGATAGATATAAGAAGCACCTATTTGTACGATGCTGCCCAAAGGAGCGAAAACACCGGCTGTGAACGTCATGTCCATCAACTTGTTCTTGTGCCGCAGATCCTTGTACTTCGCATAGTTCACGGCAGTGTAGTCAAGGCAAGCTCCTACGGATAAACCGTTGGACACACTATAGCCGAAGCCGCCCATAAGGTGATAGGTGTCACGGTGCTTTGTGCCAGTGTTGTTAAGCGAGTCCTCTACGATATCGAAAGGAAGGTGAGAAGTGAGAGGTGAGAGGTGAGCGGCGAGGGGAATGAATGCCGAACCCGCCATGTCCTTTCCTGAGAAGTTATTGTAGCTCATAGCACCGAAGACGGCAGCGTGCGGCGACAGTCGGAAGAACGACTCCACGGCGGCATCAATCTGCAGAGCGTCTGGGGAATCACGGAAATCGGTGAATCCTCCCTTGGCTTTGGTAAGCGACAGCTCGGCTGTGGCTATGTTCTCATAGGCATAACGCGTTAGTGCTGCCGCATTACTGCCTATGAGCCACGGGTCGCCCTGCTTCACGAAAGTATAGTCGCGAAGCAACAATGAGTCCTGGGCCTGACTGCTCAAAGCTGTCACCCCAAGCATCATGGCCAGTGTCAGTCTCTTAATGAGCATTTAGCGCGCTCGTGGAAGTCTTGGGTAGAGTTGTCGGTGTCCAAATAGATAATATGTGCACCCTTTCGGATGCTGGCTTCAGCATCAATGCCGCTGGGATCAGTGCTGTCATCGACGCCCTGTGCATAGCCATAAACCAGAAGACCGTTGTTCTCAGAAAGCGCCTCTGTACTCTCCTTGTCAACGTTGCGATAGACAGAGTGCCCAAGTTTGTCAGTATGGTAGACGTAGCCGCCGTCGAGTTCGGCCACAAGGCGCTTTTTATTGCTAGGCTTTGCGGTGGCATTGAACACCTCCACGGCATCGATAATCCATTCATTAGGCACTTTGGTGCATGCCCAAACATCGGTCTGCGCCTTACCAACTGAATACCACATATTGTCGGCATCCATAGCATGGGTAAACGGGTCGACGTCGTGTGTCTGATAGAGGAAGAGGGCAGGCGAGTTCATGCTAATGGGCCATGCTGTGCTCTTCCCGAATTTCGCAGCTTTCCAGTAGTGCGTCGTGGGGATAACGTCGGCGGGTGTGGGATAGTAGGAGGGCAGGTTATATCCGCTCTCGGGATCATACATACAGTAGTAGTCTTTGTTGGCAAAGTTTACTGACTGGCTGTAGGTCTGCGTATTGTCGATAGCTCCCTGGATGTTAATCACCACAGAGCCATAAGGCTCGACCACCAGCGAGTAGGGATAATACCAGATACCGTTTTGTGCCGGTGTGAAGCCATCAGCTTCGTAGACAAGGGCACCGTTATCGTCGTAATTCTGGTTGTCGGCATTGCTGTTGTAGGGTGTGCCCATACCGAAACACAGATTGTTGGCCACGACACGCTGGGGACAGTTGTTGTAGAGTACGATGTATTTGTCGTATGCAAAGAAACCGCTGCCGTCGTCCTTCGGGCAACCGCCGACATAAATTTCCTTGATGACAAGCTGGTCTACATTCTGGTCAGGCAGCGTGGGCGGTGTCTCTTCCTCGCTGACAAACTGTATGTCCTGAATGTCGCTCGTGGCAAGTTCCACGGTTTGCCCGTCGGTCTTGTTGATGACGAGCTTCCAGCTCTGGGCCTCGGCGGTAACAAAGCCTAAGGCAAGCAAAATGAATGGTAACAGTTTCTTTTTCATGTTATGCTGATGTATTAATTGTTTGTTGTCGAGTATTGATGAAAATTTATCGGACGATACGCTTTCGCGTCACTTTTACCTGCATCTCCACTTGATTGAGGCTGTCAGGAGAGACGATGATCTGGCTGCGGATGCCGTTGAAGTTATAGCGCCACCAGGTGGTCTCTGTGGAGTCAATGTAGGCGGCGCTGGTGCTGGCCTCGTAGATGCCGGGCGGCACTATGAAACGTGCCATGCGGTTCATATCGGTGGAATCAACGAATATCTGGGCGTTCTGGTCTTTCAGCTCCACCCTGACACGGGCATTTTCCGGCTCGCCGAAGGATGTCTGCTGATACGTCAGCTGTACCTTCAGCTCACAAAGCTCCATACTTTCATCGAAGCCACAAGCCATCAGAAGCGGGCAAAGGAGGAATACACAGAGTCGTTTCATATCTTGAGCCGTAAGGAAAGTCCGTAATAATAGCTGGGGATGTAGCCGCTCTCAAAGAGCGATGTCTCCAGGTTCGTTTGCGTAGAGCGTACGCGGCGCATGGAGTTGAAGAAGTTGTTGGCATAGAACGACACCGAGATATGGTCGCCCAGCTCCTTCGTTACGCTGAGGTTGGCCGAGAAGAAGCTGCTGAGTCGGTTGGGGTTCATCGTGTAGGCATAGTTCGAGCGTACAACCAACTTCGACAGATCGTTGTATAGCTGCTGGTCGTTGTCCTTTGCCCACAAGAACTTCTCCGCAAAGGGGATGCGCTCGTTGGGGTTATCCCAAGTGCTGTAGTATTCAGGATAGACGATGACGAACTTATCGCGATAATTGGCGTCATACGGCTCGCCGAAATAAAGTCCGCCCTCGTCGGTCATATAGCCGCGTCCGTTGCCGTCCAGTTCGCTCAATGCTCGACGGTAGTGGTAGAGTGAGCTCTCCAGACGTAGTGCCACGATCAGTCGCAGCTTCGGCACATGCGTGGTCAGCGTGGCGTTCATGTTCAACTGTTTCTGCAGGGCGCCGTTGCTTGCCGTTGCATTGGCAACAGAGCCTGCCGTTGTAGTCGAGGCGCCGCGGTAGTATCCCACATACTGGTAGGGCTGACCATCGCTCTGTATGTTGCTGACGCCTAAAGGCACATCGGCGAACAATACATCGCTGATGCCTTTGTAATAGTAGTAGTTGCCATCGATGCGCAGTTGCGTGCGTAATGCTTTTATGCGTGCAAAGTCGATAAGCCACTCTAGGCCGTAGCGACTCAGCGGTGACGCGTTAGTGTAGTATTGGTTGGTGGTGTAAGTGCGGCGGTCGGTATAGGCCAGCTCTGTTGAGAGTTGAGGGTCGAGTGCCGAGTAAACGGTCACAGTTCCTGTCTGCTGGTCAATGGAGAAGCGCCTGTCTTCTGCGCTGATGCCACTCTGCTGTATCGCTGCCTGCCCCGTGTACCTATATATAAAGGGTGTGTAGGTACGGGCAGACATGTAGCTGTCTTTCGTCTGATGGTGGAAGGCGGAGATGCTGATACGTGTGCCCTTGACGGTCATCTCCATGCCGATGTCGGTTTGGGCGGTGTGCTGCCATCTCAGCGAGGGGTTATACTGTGCCTTCATGGGGAAGGTGTGATAAGCATAATAGGATATGTTGTCAACCGTTGAGGTAGAGGCGAAGCTGAGCAGATCGCTATAGGACGGGGCTGGGTAGAGTACCTGCATAGACGGCAGCTTCACACTCTTTCCCCATCCTGCATGCATCTCCAGATGACTGACCCACCGTTTGTTACGCTGACGCCAGAACACCACGCGACCATTGAAGCGTGGCGACAGACTGCTTACTGTGCCATAGTCGCTGCCACCTATCATCGTGATGTCGCTGCGCAAGCCAGCGGTCAGCTCATAGGTTGTTCCTTTGCGTCCGGGAACGGCTAAGGAGAGCTTGTCCTCGATGTAGGGTGCCAGGTTATTCATGGCGGGCAGCTTGTCGTAGCGGTATTCGCGCCAGGTGGGCGTGCTGGCCGGGTCGTCGTAGTAAGAGCCGCGTCCCGCATTGCGGCTGCCGCTCCATTGCAGGCCGGCCATCAGGCGGTTTCTCCATTGGCCATTGGCCATTGACCATTGGGAGATTTGCTCCGCTTTCATCTTCGCACCCCACGTCATCGGCTTTGAGTCGAGAAAACTCTTCGTGTACCAATAGCCGGTGGGGCTGAGGTCGGCAATGAAATAGCCTTGCTCGGTGGTGTGGATGTAGGGCTGGGTGGAGGCGCTATTGGTGTGTGTGTAGTTCTCCTGCTTGCGGTCTGAGTAGGAGAAACTGCCCTGTAGCTGTAGGTTCGTGAGCCACGGTTTGCGCAGCTGCCACTGCATATCGACGTGGAGGCGCAGGGCATTGTCGCGTGCCTTGCTATAGTCGTCCAGTTCCTCGTCGGGATCACTCTCTGAGTTATAGCCGCCGATATTGCCTGTCACACCAGCCGTAAGGGTGAGCGGTGTGTTTGTTTGCTGCATGAAGGTGTTGGAATAGCGCAGCGAGAGGATGTTACGCTGGTAGGCGGTGTGCGGTGAAGCGGCATCGCTGAAAGAACGGGCGTGCTCCAGCGAGGCATTCAGCACACCTTGGCGTGAGCCTAATGAGAAACCTTTGTTGACGGCTATCTGCCGCGTGTGCTGGTTGAGTTTTCCTTCAACAATGTACGGCGACTTGCCCTTGCGTGAGTTCACCTTGACGATGCCGTTGCTCAGGTCACCGTATTCCACCGATGGTATACCAGTGACGATGTCAATGCTTTCCACGTTGCTAGTGCTCAGCGTGCGTGTCGAGGCACCCGCCGTCTCGCCCTGTGCGGCATTGTTGTCAAGGCGCATCCCATCCACCTCGATAGCCGTGCCGAAGCTGGCGTTGCCGCCCTCCTGACTGCTGCTGCGGAGTGCGATGCGTGCATCGCTCATCAAAGTGGGATTGACCGTTTTTCCGCCAGGCAGAAGGACGGCCACGTCGCTTAGGTTCAGCAACTGCTGCTGGTCGAGGGCATGGCGGTCGACGGTATAGCTGGTGGTGGCCTCGTCCTGTTTGCGGCGTGCCGTCACCGTCACTTCGTCCACCTTTAGCGAGGTAGGGGTCAATTTGATGTTCATGTTGGCCACATCCTTGCGGATTGTCAGGGTGAGCACACGTTTCTCATAGCCAAGACACTGCACGGTCATCGTCTCAATGCCGCCAGGCACAGCGTTGATGCGGAAATTTCCCTTCTCATCAGAGACAGCCCACAAGCCGCTGCCACCCAACAAAACTGAAGCAAACTCCACAGCCTGTCCTGTCTCGGCATCGGTGATGCGTCCGCTGACGACGTAGCGCTGTGCCAAGGCATTGGTGACTGTCATCAGCCACAACAGCAGCAAGATGTGGAGTTTCTTCATTTGGCTGCAAAGGTACGAATAAGCGGATGAAAAACAAAAGAAAAACGTCTATTTCTTTTGTTTTTCTAAGCGAATTTACTACCTTTGCACCAAATATTCGATTATGGGAAACTTAGTAGCGATTGTGGGACGCCCCAATGTGGGCAAGTCTACATTATTTAATCGCCTGACGAAGAGCCGTCAGGCCATCGTGAGCGAAGAGGCAGGCACTACGCGTGACCGCCAATATGGCAAGTGCGACTGGAACGGCCGTGAGTTCTCCGTTGTGGATACCGGCGGATGGGTGGTGAACAGCGACGACATCTTTGAGGAGGAGATTCGCAAGCAGGTAATCATCGCCACCGAGGAGGCCGACCTGGTGCTCTTCCTCTGCGACATCAAGAACGGCGTGACCGACTGGGACGAGGATGTGGCACAGATTCTGAGGAAGTCGAAGCTGCCCATCATCCTCGTGGCAAACAAGGCCGACGACGGCAAGGACCTCTACGGTCAGTACGACTTCTACAAGCTGGGCCTCGGCGACCCGTTCTGCATCAGCGCAGCCACGGGTAGCGGTACGGGTGACTTGTTGGACAAGGTCTTGGAGCTGTTGCCTGAGAAGAAGGATGACGGACTGGAGGAGGGCATCCCCCGATTTGCTGTGGTGGGCCGTCCCAATGCTGGCAAGTCGAGCATTATCAACGCTTTCATAGGCGAGGACCGCCACATCGTCACCGATATTGCCGGCACTACACGCGACAGTATCTATACGCGATACGACAAGTTCGGCTTCGATTTCTACCTCGTCGACACGGCCGGCATCCGCCGCAAGAACAAGGTGACGGAGGATCTGGAGTTCTACAGCGTCATGCGTGCCATCCGTGCCATTGAGAACAGCGACGTGTGCATCCTGATGATTGATGCCACACGTGGTATCGAGGCTCAAGACATGAACATCTTCCAGCTCATTCAGAAGAACAACAAGAGCCTGGTGGTCGTGGTGAACAAATGGGACTTGGTGGAAGACAAGTCGCAAATCGTCATCGACACCTTCGAGAATGCCATCCGCGAGCGCATGGCCCCATTCCGCGACTTCCCCATCATCTTCGCCTCGGCGCTGACCAAGCAACGCATCTTTAAGGTCCTGGAGACGGCGAAGCAGGTCTACCTCAACCGTAAGCTGCGCATCGGCACCACGAAGCTGAACGAGGTGATGCTGCCGATTATCGAGGCCACGCCGCCACCCAGCATCAAGGGCAAGTACATTAAAATTAAATATGTGTCGCAAGTGCCCGACACGCAGATTCCCACGTTTATCTTCTACGCCAACTTGCCGCAGTATGTGAAGGAGCCCTACAAGCGCTTCCTCGAGAACAAGATACGCGAGAACTGGACACTTACCGGTTCGCCCATCAACGTTTTCGTGAGGCAGAAATAAGTATCGGAATCATTAGCACGAGTAATAACAACCAACCACTAAAAGACCCAAATGAAAAAGCTTTTTCCCCTGCTGCTGCTCTTCGCCACGCTGACGGGCAGTGCACAAGTGAACACTGGCGAGCCCATCAAGAACCCGATGCTATGGGCCGACGTTCCCGACCCTGATGTCATCCGTGTGGATGACACCTTCTATCTCGTTTCCACCACCATGCACCTTATGCCAGGCGCACCCGTCATGGCCTCGAAGGATTTGAAGAATTGGCAGACGGTGGGCTATATCTTCGACAAGCTGACCGACTCGCCCAAGTATGACCTGCAGGAGGGAACAGTCTATGGCCGTGGCCAATGGGCCACGTCGCTGAAATACCACAACGGTAAGTTCTACGCCCTGCTGGCTCCTAACGAGGGCGGCTCGATGGGCGACACCTATATCTTCAGCGCCGAGAAGGCCGAGGGCCCGTGGAATCTCGTGTCGCGTATGCGCCACTTCCACGACTGCTCGCTGTTCTTCGATGACGACGGTAGGGTGTTCGTCGTCTTCGGCACGGGTGAGCTGATGGAGCTGAAACCCGACCTCAGCGATGTCATCGAGGGCACTCACCAGAAGATTTTCGAGCGTGAGGCTGATGAGACCGGACTGCTGGAAGGCAGCCGCATGATCAAGCACAACGGCAAATACTACCTGCTAATGATTTCGCAGGCCTATGCCCCTGGCCGTCATCGCCGTGAGGTATGCTATCGTGCCGACGATATTCATGGCCCCTATGAGAAGAACGTCATCTTGGAGAGCGACTTTGGCGGCTTCCCCTACGTGGGACAGGGCACCATCGTCGATACGAAGGACGGCGACTGGTACGGTATTATCTTCCAGGATCGTGGTGGCGTGGGCCGTGTGCTGACACTCTCGCCCGTGCGCTGGCTTGACGGCTGGCCGATGATTGGCGACGAGAACGGCAAGGTGCCCGATACCATGCGTCCGCTGGTGAGCAACCAGCCTGAGACATCCATCGTCTGTGCCGACGACTTCGATTCGTCGACCCTCGGCCTTCACTGGCAATGGAACCATAACCCCATCGACAAGGCATGGAGCCTGACTGAACGTCCAGGATTCCTGCGGCTGAAGACAAATCGCGTGGTGGAGAATCTCTACCTGGCCCCAAACACGCTGACACAGCGCATGGAAGGCCCGACCTGCAGCGGCTCCATTTGCATCGACTATTCGAAGATGAAGGACGGCGACCGTGCCGGCTTTGCCGCCTTCAACAGCGAGACGGGAGCACTGGTCATCAAGAAAGACGGCAAGAAAGTGGTGCTTGAGATGAACGAGCAGTCGGTACAGTTGAGCGATCGCGAGAAAGCCGTGACCAAATATGAGGAGAAGGTGATCGAGAGCGTCGAGCTGAAATCAAAAGTGGCAAAGGTGTGGCTCCGCATCGACGGTGACTTCCGTGCCGGAGAGCGTGGCGGACGCGATGCTGCCAACTTCTACTATAGCCTCGACGGCGAGCAGTGGACCAAGATCGGCACCGCCGACTACAGGATGCGCTTCGACTGGCGCCGCTTCTTCATGGGCTCGAAATTCGCCATCTTCAACTATGCCACGAAGAAGGCTGGAGGCTATGTTGACGTAGACTGTTTCAACTACCAAAAAACGGCAAAATAGAAAAAAAACACAGAAAAGTGTTCGTAATACAAAAAAAGTTTGTAACTTTGCAGCCCGTTAGGGAGTGTATATGTGTAACTTTGAGCAGTTTAAGATAGATTTGAAGGCCCTCAAGCAGGACGAAACACCCTTGCAATGGGAGCTTGACAACAACTTCTTCCAGCAGCTCGAAGGCGCACAGTTGCAGAGCGGCTCGCTGCATGTGTCGGGGTCTATACGCAAGGCCGTCGGCTTTTTTGAGTTGCAACTGCACACTGTCGGCACAGTAGAAGTGACCTGCGACCGCTGTCTGGAGCCCATGTGCCAGCCCATCGAGGCTGACCTGGACACGACGGTGAAGCTGGGCACGGAAGACTCCTACGACGACGAGGTCATCACCGTTGACGAGACACAGCCCGTGCTTGACACGGCGTGGCTCATCTATGAGTCGATAGCACTGGCGGTACCCATCCGCCACGTTCATCAACCTGGCGATTGTAACGTGGCCATGAGCGAGAAGCTGGAACAGCTCTCGGCTGCCCGAAGCAGCGATGCGGACGCACAAGACAACATCGATCCCCGGTGGCAGGCTTTGTTAAAATTGAAGAGTTAAAAAATTGAATTGTAAATTGGACTCGCTTTAGCGCTTTTACAAAGCGTAGCGACTAAAAGAAATCGTTAAATTGTAAATAACAATGGCACATCCTAAAAGAAGGCAGTCGAATACCCGTACTGCAAAACGTCGTACACATGACAAGGCAGTAGCTCCCACACTGGCAGTATGCCCCAACTGCGGCGCTTACTACATCTACCACACCGTTTGCCCCTCATGCGGCTATTATCGCGGTAAGGTAGCTATCAAGAAGGACGAAGAAGTAGCTGAATAATGGGAAAGATCAACGCTGTCATCACTGGCATCGGAGGCTATGTGCCCGACTACGTCCTCACCAACGAGGAGCTGTCGCGCATGGTAGACACCAACGATGAATGGATTATGACGCGTGTCGGAATCAAGGAGCGCCGAATCCTCACCGAAGAGGGTCTCGGCACTTCCTATATGGCGCGCAAGGCCGCCAAGCAGCTCGTTAAGAAGACGGGGGTGAACCTCGACGAGATTGACGCGCTGATTGTGGCCACATCGACGTCCGACTATCACTTCCCTTCGACGGCCAGCATCGTCATCGGCAAACTTGGCCTGAAGAACGCTATGGCGTTCGACTTCAGTGGAGCCTGCTGCGGATTCATCTATTCACTCGACGTCGCCACGTCGATGATACAGAGTGGAAGATACAAGAAGATCATCCTCATCGGCGCCGACAAGATGTCGTCGGCCACCGACTACAAGGACCGCTCCACCTGTCCGCTCTTCGGCGACGGCGCAGGAGCCGTGCTGCTTGAGGCCACAGAGGAGGAGGGCGTCGGACTGATGGACTCCTATCTGCGCACCGACGGCATGGGCTTGCCTTTCCTGCACATGAAGGCAGGAGGCAGCGTCAGCCCCGCCAGCCACTTCACCGTCGACCACCGTATGCACTTCACCTATCAGGAGGGTCGTACCGTGTTCCGCTATGCCGTCACCAACATGTCGGCCGACAGCGCACTCATAGCCGAGCGCAACGGGCTGACGAAGGACAACATCCAGTGGATCATCCCACATCAGGCCAACATGCGTATCATCGAGGCCGTGGCCAAGCGCCTGGAGTTGCCTATGGAGAAGGTGATGGTGAATATCGATCACTTTGGCAATACCTCAGCAGCCACCATTCCCCTGGCATTGTGGGAATTCGAGCCGAAGCTGCGCAAAGGCGACAACATGATTATGACCGCCTTCGGAGCCGGCTTCGTACATGGCGCCAACTACGTGCGCTGGGGCTACGACGGCAAATAACGCTGGGCGAACCAACATCCTTAAAATCCGACAAGAACGGCAACACAACAGCTCGTTTTTGTCGGATTTTTTATGTATTCAGGTAAAGCTGAAATCGCGAATCGCGACTCCAGCTTTTGTTATTTTTCCCTTTCTCAAGACAGGTGCCTGTCTCTAGTGTCTCTCCCCTTTATTCATCTTTATTATCTTTTATTCTCTTTTATTCTTTTTCGTTTGCAAAGGTACGAAAATTTCGGTTAAGCGAGAGCAGAAAAAAATTTTTTTCTGCCGAGCATGAGAAATATATTCAATAAGTGAGCGAAAAGCAAAAAGAAAATCGCAATTTCTTTTTCCGAAAGTATCTGACCGAACGAATCGTTCACCCAGCTATTGAGGTAAGAAGCTGATACCCTAAATCAGGGTAAGGGGTTGTAATAAGACAAAACCGCTGTCGCGATTCGCGAAGGTGGTATGACTTTTTTACCTATTTAAAACAGGTGCCTGTCCCAGGTGTCACATCCTGCTTTCTGTGAAATTGCATAGTTTTCAAAGATTTTTTGTGTAATTCAAAAAAAATATGTAAGTTTGCAGCGAAAATATATCTATAACAACTAACGAATTATGAATAACGCAGATTTTTGGGCATCCGTACGCACGATTATAGCTGAGGGCTTCACACCTGAAGGTCTGTATAAACTGGATAGTTATGCAGTACAATTCATTACAGGAGAGTTGGTTTATCAACGATTTTCACCGCAGGAACAGCATGGCTGCTCAGCGGGAGGTACAACAAATGTCATTGCATCCCTGCTCGCGGGAGCAGAAGCTGGCACAGATTCGCAGGATCAAGAATCACTCAGCGACTACCAAAGAGAGTGCCAACTTGGAGCGCAGCAAGAAGCTGTAATTGAGCGGTGGGCGAAGGCAGTTGGGCTGTGGACGGATTGTGTCGAAGACTCTCTGCCTCAAAGCCTTGGAGAACAAATCGCTGAAGGTGGCGAGGCTGTTGTTTATGATCATGGCTCCACACTTATCAAGTCCATCGGCCTCGACTATTTCATTCAGCCCATCTTCGCCCTTGACAGGATAACACTACACAACACATATTTTCCTGAGACAAAGCTCACGGTGCTTGGCTTCGGACGTGACAAGCGTGGCGAGTTCAAGATTATTGCTGAGCAGCCCTATATTGAAGGCCAGCCTGTAAGCGATGAAGAGATTGCAGATTATATGCGATTGATGGGCTTTGAACTTAAAAATCCTCGCAACTGGACCTACACTACTCCAGACATTTACCTCAGTGACATGCATGATGAGAACGTGATTCGTTCTAATAAGTCAGACACTCTATTCGTAGTCGATTGTGACATACGTATCAATATCCCTGAACTTCGTCAAGGTGGAGTAAGGAGATTGACTACAGATGTCATTTTTTCAGACTGAGTCATAATATGCGGTAAAAGCCCGGACCGTTCCCTGTCTCCAATATCATCCGGCATCTTGACATGGATGCGAGGGAGTTCTTGCATAGACAAGCGGCATAGCCGAGCAATTGGTTTCAATGAAGTGATGAATAACTTAATCAATGGAGCGATATGATTATAACAGTTGATAATTACCATAATGATATAACTTATAAAGGTATAAGAACCTATTTGTCTTATGGCAGGATTGGACTATTCCATCTTGAAAATGGCAAAAAGACATTGCCATCTTTTCATTGCGTAATCTTTTCTGATAAGTGTGTTTTTGTTGAAGTAGATGGCCGTATGGGGATTCTAGATTTAGATCTTTCTCTTATTGCGCCCCCTGCATATAAAGAAATACTTTCTGTAAATAAGATAGATAGAGATCGTTTCATTTCACTTTGTCAATCTAATCAATCTGCGGTAAGCTTGACATTGAGTTCAAATAATAGTACCCCCACCCATATCGCTGTTCAAACAAGAGATGTTGAACCACATGATGGTTATAATCCTGTTTTAGATGATGAATATAAGGAGGAAGAAAAAGCTTTTATATATGAAGTAACGAATAGCCTTGAGAAAGCTAAAACCGGTCAATTCGTAGCCATCACGGACGAAGAGTTTAAATTGATAGACATTGATGATATTGAGATAAAGCATAATTCTATTGGCATTTGGAATTATGAATTCTTCCCATTATGGCATTATAAAGACAACATGTTTATTATTCGAAACAATAATGGTACTTATGTAACATCCACATTTAAAAACGGAAGGTTTACCAAGAAATCTTTATGGGGCGAGTATAATGACAGCTTTGAGGAACATGGCAGCCCTAAGGTTGTTGTGCATAGAGGTGAGTTCATATCTGTTTGCTATCCAGAGAAATATCGTTTTGTTGGATCTCCTTTCGCAAATAAAGAAAAGGAGAAAGCATTCGCTGAGAAAAGAGGGAAATGGGGTCTATTTAAGTATTTACACATTGAAACTATAAATGAAGCAGATGAGTGGTTGAACAAACTATTCGAAGTAGAAAAATTTGAACAACTGACCTCATTTGTGTTTGAGGAGCCTATGACACAGCTTCAGGATGATAATGAGTTTATTTGTCATGGTGACGGTATTGATTTCTTGATGAGATTCGAGCAGAAAGATGGCGAAAAATGTAAAACATTAAAGATAGATAAGAGATATGATACTATCCCATGTTCTCAAGGTCAATTGAATATCATTGCTTGTTATGATTCCATTGAACTTCGTGAAGATGGATTGCTCGATGTTACAACACAAGAGGGTTGTGGCCTTTGTGACCAAAAGATGAATGTTATAGTGCCCGCGAAATATGATAATCCCCAAAAGGATCACGGGACGGTTCATTGATCCGTTTTTCAGAAAATGAAATGGTAGAAATATGTTCTCATTTAATGCTGATTAGCAACTACTAGATAGGTGATAGTGTGGAAGAAGCAGCAACAAACTATTTTGAAAACCATAAATGAAGAGAAAAGTTATATTCTTGGATATAGACGGGGTGCTGAACCCTAAATGGTGGGAAAGGAAACCTTTGGGGCTTCTTATGTTATTGTCGTATTATCTTACCAAGTTGCTGACATTTCCAATAGGAACTCTTGCAATGAGAATCGTGGAGAAAGAACCTGTCAGGGAATCGTGGGGACGTCTTAAGGACGAAGCAGAAGCCCATGAAATGGAAAGAAGAATTCTAAGGCAGAATCCTGATTATAAGGATGTAAAGGAGTTAATGCATGACATGGGGTTGGAATAATAACCAAATATTTGAAGATGATAGAAGAAGAAAGTAAATGCGAATATATTATTAGAATGATATTGAGCACCTTATTGATACCAGTACTTATATTGGTACATTTGTATGTTAAAATAAAATTTGACATAGATAAGAAAAAAGAGTTAGTCTTTGATGATCGTGAAATAAATGAAGAGAAAATTCTTATGGAAGAGGAAAGGGCAAGAAAATGGAAGGAAGAATGGTGGGACAAACACCACATATTACGTTTCTTCAAAAATTTGCCTCCAAGAATTGTTGTGACAAATCGTTAAGACATGAAGAAAATCGCAAAGAGAATTGTATGGGCTACTGGCATTATAGCTATCTTAGGCATTTGGATGGTAGGGGACTGGTACCTGACATCTTAGCTTACGGTACATGCAATACTTGCTGCAAAAATACAAATGATTAAATATACAAGTAGAATCATCTTGGGCCTACTAACAGTATTTTGGGGCCTTGCAACTTGGTGTGCCTTAACCCCTATGGAGGGTTATCATCATTGCGAGTCTGGGCAAGAAGAACTGAGTCCTATCTATGGTGTTCTTTTTACCATTGTCTCATTTGTTTTATTACATATTGTATGGTACTATACAGAAGATAGACGATTGAATAGATATGCAAAAAATAGCAGAAGAAATACGTGACTATGTGCAGTCTCAATGGACGTTGGGAGAACTGCATGGGATAAAACAATGGGACAGGGTATATGAGAATGACCAGAAGCGGAGGACTATTCAGACATACCTTCCCTAGCTAAAGAGAAGCAATTCAATAGAATAATCAGGATTGTCAAATGGGCTTTGGCTTTTCTATGACGAAAGAGTCGCTGCTAAAAAAGAAAATTGAAAAAAATGACAAAGGCAAAAAGGAGAATTAGGATGGGTATCTTCATCATTAGCATAGCCTTGTTATTATGCATAGCTGTCATACTGGTATGCAATCTGCTGGTGGTGAATAATGCCAAGGGTAAGACATTCTCAGAAATAGACAGCATCAGGCCTACCGAGGTAGGGCTCTTGCTGGGAACAACTCCACAAACTCATACGGGAAATCTTACGAACTATTTCTTCGTCTATCGCATCGATGCAGCGGAACAGTTGTATAAGGCCGGGAAGATTGAGAAGATTCTTATAAGTGGCGATGAGAACAGCCTGGATGGTGTCGACGAGCCCCAATGCATGAGAGATTCGCTGGTGGCACGTGGAGTGCCGGCAAGTGCAATCATCATGGACGGCAAGGGCTACAGGACGATTTGTTCCATCATCAATGCGAACAAGGTGTATGGGCTGAAGGACTTCATAATCATTTCGCAGGAGTTCCATAATGAAAGGGCCTTGTATCTGGCTGAGCATCTAGGGTTAGACATCGAAAACATACAAGCTTACAATGCTAAGGATCCCAACTCTACAAGAGCGCTGAAGACATATATCCGCGAATACTTTGCAAGGGTAAAGATGTTCTGGGATTTATTTACATACAAAGAGTCGGATTATTATTACAGCAACACGCCAACAATTGATATGAATACTTCCCAAGACATGATTCGTTCATTTCTTGGCAAACCAATTATTATGAACGATTTTATATGTGAGCAAATAGCTGCAATCGCAGAGCAGGACACTATGCTTTCGTATGGTGATAGCATTTTACAGATTGGAGATGTGAAGTGGCGAATAAACATTATACCTAATGGTGTGGCATTACTGACTTCTGTACAGCCTGACGACCCGAAAATGAAGCAGGTGGACATGTATCTTAATCGAATATATGGTAAACCCTATGATGACGAAGAAGATGGATTTAGCATAAAATGGTCGTCTTCTGAAGATTCGCTAGGAAGAACTTTGGTTCATCTGCGTAGAGTACATTCAGAAGAAGGTGGCACCTTTTTGTTTTTTTATTGATGAAACGTCACTGTGACGTTTTGCTGACCAAAAGGACGCATTGTTTTGGTGCCCCCTTGAAATATTGAAAAGAGCTGATGCCCTGATTTAGGGAGTCGGCCTGGGCGTTCCGCGTTCCAATTGTTCCAGTTCCAGTTTCGTTTTTAAAGAACAAACACCCCTTCTAAAGACTTTATAAATGTTTAATATTTAAGTAGTTATATAGAAAAACGAAGGTGCTGGGACGTCGAAAAATTAATTGGAACAACTGGAACTGGAACGCTTTAGCCATTTATCATTCCACTAAAAAGCTGTATTACAATAAGATAGGAAAATACTAAGGTTTCTGCATTAACATGCCTAACCTCGAAAAAGGCCCAAACTGTATCAAAATACTGCTCTTAAGGTGCCAAATACTGCTAATTTGAGGCCTTAACGTCACTCGCGTCACCGTCACCAACGTCACCAGCTAATGAGTTTTTACCTCAATTTTATTTCGGCATCAATAATAAAGATGTCACCACCCTTGTCTTTCAACACATTTCTTGGCACCAAATCCCAGACTTCAAAGTCGGCATTTGCATAACGTCCCTCATTGTTCAACTTTGTAAAGCCGAGGGCTGCCATGTAGGTATCAATTTCTATTGGGGTGGCCAACGTAGCATCTTTCACAAGACGTTGCTGTAGGATAGGCATGACGGTACGGCCATCAAACCCTGTAAAACCATAAAAGGCGTAGAATGTATCGTAAAAAAGGATGTTGTGCCAAGAAATCTTTTCCAGCAACTTCACAATACTACCGCTATTCAGCAAGTTGTTGACTTTATAAACGATGTCGTTGGATACATAGGTGTCATTCTCATTTCCACTTGGGCCTGGCACACCCAAGTCAAAGACCTCATGCATTGGAACCCATAGGCCATTTTCTTTGGCATATTGTTCTGCTACACGCTGTTCTGCTTCTAAACGGCTTACATGCTTTTGGCCATCTCGAAGTTGTGCTTCATATAGTTGGCTGCGTCTAAGGAGTTCATCGGAGACTTCATAGATTCTTCTATTTTCCGCAATTTCCTCTCCACGGCCTCTTTGTGAAACTGATTGAGATATGTCATCGCTCATTGG
>JAGAAJ010000098.1 GCA_017615355.1 Prevotella sp. | reverse complement strand
TTCTTGTCTTCGTCCTTCTTACCGTCATCATTCTTGTCTTCGTCCTTCTTACCGTCATCATTCTTGTCTTCGTCCTTCTTACCGTCATCATTCTTGTCTTCGTCCTTATCTTCGTCCTTATTGCCTTCGTCATTTTTGTCGCCATCTGCAGGCGGTGTCGAGGCGGCTTCAGCTGCAGCTTTCCTTGCAGCTTTTCTCTCGTAATGACCTTCCCACATGTGCTCTATGGGACTCTCCGTCACAGTCTCAATAGAATGTCCTATAACAGAACCTTCAACTGTTTCCAGACCAAAGTCTCTGAAGTGGCTTGCCGCATCGAATGAATCGTCATCGTCAGCAGCCTCTTGAACCTGCTCCTGTACATCATCCTTATTTTGCTCCTGCTCCAGCTTCTGTTTCTCTAATTCCAGCCGTTCTCTCTCTAACGCAAGTCGCTCTCTCTCCAGTTCCAATTGTTGTTCCTCAAGACTTGGCTGGGAGATATTTTGTTCGTCCATGTTGTTAAACTGCTGGTCATCGAATTGATTGTTGTCGATAGGGTTCATAGTGCTCTATATATAATAATGTGTGGAAAGATGTGGGTAATAAATTGAAGGTTCAAAGAAGGATAAGAGCGAAAGCCGCGATGTTGCGGCTTTCGCCTGAGTGTTCCAAAAGGATTAGTTGTCGATGGTCCAGCGGTTGTTGTGCTGGGCGTTGCCCATCTTGATCTCCTTAGCGGAGATGACGAACTCCTCGTACTGCTGTACCTCGTTCTTGTTGTCGTAGGTCTCAGCATACTCGACCATGTAGCCCTCGACGAAGTCAAGGTGCTTCATCTCGCCACCCTGGCGGTTGGGCCATGAAATCTTACCGCTCTTCGACATGTAGGTGTCGCACATCCACTCGAGCAGATCGGTGTTGCCGTCGTCGTTTGACTTAACTTTCACTGTGATCTTGCCACCGCGTGTGGTGCCTGTGGGCTGACCCTCGACGTCGGTCTGCTGGTTGAGTTCGTAACGAACATACATAACTTCGCGCTGGGCAATGCCATCAGCGTCAATGGTAACAGTTCTCTGTGCTGCCATAATTGTTTTTTAGTTTTTAAAGGGTTAATAAAAAAGGGTTGTGTTGTTTTTAATGCGAATGAGCCTCAAGAGACCTTTGGGGCCTCTGAGACTCATGGGAATTTTAGGATACGTTGGTGTCCCACTCGGTGCCGGCGTCGCCGTTGTGGCCGGTGAGTTCGATGAAGAAGTTCTTGGCGGCGAAGAAAGGCTTCAGCTCCACCTCGATCTTGATGTCCTTCGTCTTGGGATCCTGGTTGATGCCCTTGAGGTTGTAGTTCTCAATGAGCTTGCCCGGTCCCTTGTAGTCGCTGAGGAAGTCGTGGACGGCCTGCTGCAGCTCAGCCTTGACGGAGCTGTTCCAGTTGATGAAGGCCTCGTCGTTGAAGAAGTTCTGGAAGACCTTGCCGATCCAGTCGAACACACGGACGATAGGATACTCCTGCAGTCCGATGGTAGCGCCGTTGTAGAGCGAGCGGTTTGAGAATGCCATCGTGCGGCCGTCCTCCTCGACCATAGGAATGACGCCCATGTCGATGATAGCTGCAATCTCACTCTTGCGCAGATCCATACGTGCGCCCTTGACGTTGCTCAGGGTACCATACTTCTTACCAGCGCAACCCTGTGCGATGACGGTCTCCTCAGTATTCGTCATGCGGCCAGCGAGGGCTGCCGATGCGGGCACGTAGAGGTCGTCGTCCTCGTTGGCCAGTTCGCTCTTCTTACGGCCGAGGATGTAGTTGGCGGTCATCACCACGTTAGCCATCTTGGCGTCCTGGCTCTGCATGTTGGCCTCGTCGAGCTCGTCCTTCAGCATGGAGAAGTTGAGGGAGTCCTTGAAGTCGGTCAGCATGATGACCTTGTTGCGGTAAGCCGTGTCTGCCCACATGCGGATGGTGTTGGCATCGCCGATGTAGCCGGGAACGACCAGGAGCGAGTAGTTGTTCTTCAGGCTCAGACGGTCGTAGTAGCGCTCCAGCTCGTCGCGGATGGCCAGCGTGTCCTCGGAGTCGTGGTACTCCAGCTCCTCCTTGTTCACGTTCATCAGGGTGAGGCACTCCACCTTGCCCTGTCCGGCATTGGCGAAGAAAGAGTCGAGTGCGCGATAGGTCACCTCCAGCTTGTGCACCTCGTCGTGTACGGTGAAGAGGTTGTTCTTGAGGTTCGTCTCGGCCTTGCTAAGCTTCTCCTTGCAGTTGTCGATGATCTCCATGGGATCGGAGGAACCCTCTTCAAAGATGCTGACCCAGAGCTCGAGCTCGTTCTTCAGCTTCTTGCGAGCCTCTGCATAGGAGGCATCGCCGAGGAAGATGTTCTTCACGGCCTTGCGGCGCGGGTCCATGTTCTCAACGCCCTTGATGAGGCCCTTGAGCAGCTGGAAGCCGCCGAACTTGTCCAGTCCGCCGAGGCTGTCCTGCAAAAGTTGTCCCGGGTTTTCTATTTTCTCACGAAGTTCGAGGGCCTGGCCCTGCTCTTCTTGTTTCAGTTCTTCTGCTGCCATAATAATATGGTTTTAATGTTACTTTAAACTTTAAACTATTAAACTCTTTAACTTTACTCAGCTGCCTCAAGTTCGGCCAGGAGGGCCTTGAGGGCGTTCTTAAGGTTGCCTTTAGCGGCCTCGTCCTTGAGGGCGTTGCGCAGGCTCTTGTTCTTCTCCAGCTGGCGGATGACGCTGTTGTAGGCGTCGATCTTGCCCTTGGCAGCGCTCATCAGCTCGCTGTTGGCGATGAGAGCGTCGTCCTCGAAGTCCTTGATTGACTTGAAGTCGAAGTCCTCGAACACAGCGCCGCCTTCCTCGTTCTCGAGGGCGACATCCTTCTTTGAGGGCTGGTAGTGCTCAAAGACGTCCTTCATGCTCTTGGCCTTGAAGCCTTCGCGGTCTTCGTCCGACTGCGGAGCCTCGTCGGTGAACTGGTCAGCATAGAGAGCTCGGTTTTGCGGGAACTCGATGATGCCGTCTTGTGCCTCGGCATCGAGCACTTTGGTAATAACAGTTTTTCTTGCCATAGTTGTTTGGGTTTATTGGTTAATAAAAAAGAAAATTTATGCCTCTTCAGCGGGGGCTTCCTCGGCAGCCTTGGCCTTCTTACCCTTCTTGGGCTTCGGAGCTTCCTCAGCAGCGGGGGCCTCCTGCTCTACGGGTTCGGGCTTGGGCTGGCTGGGGTTGCCAGGCACGGTGGTCTCTTCACCGTCGGGGCTGTCGATGTCCCAGTTGATCTGCTTGTTTTCCTCGTCGTACTTCATTGTGACGGTATCACCTGGCTGGATGGTGCCGGCGATGATAAGCTTCGACAACGGTCGACGGATCTCCTTGCGGATGATGCCGAGGATAGGACGTGCACCGTAGTGAGCGTTGAAGCCCACGCTGGTGACATACTTGCGGGCCGTGTCGTCGATGACGAGCTTGATGTTCTGCTCGTTGAGCGTCTTCAGCAGGTTCTTGATATGGATGTCGAAGATGCGGTTGATCATCTCGGTGGTGATGGGCGAGAACGGCACAATCTCAGTCAGACGGGCCAGGAACTCAGGACGGAAGTTGCCCTGCATCACCTCCAACAGCTGGTCGTGTGTGGGCACCTTACCCTCGCCGAAGGACTTGAAGATGTACTCCGAGCCGATGTTTGAGGTGAAGATGATGAGCGAGTTCGAGAAATCGCCGACGCGTCCCAGACGGTCGTGCAGCTTACCCTCGTCGAGAATCTGCAGGAAGAGGTCGAAAACCGACTTGTGGGCTTTCTCAATCTCGTCGAACAACACGACAGAGTAGGGGTGCTGACGGATCTGGTTCACCAGCAGACCGCCTTCCTCATAGCCGACATATCCCGGAGGTGCACCGTAGAGCAGTGCAACGGAGTGCTCTTCCTTGTATTCAGACATATCGAAGCGCAGCATGGCTGTCTCGTCGTCGAAGAGGAAGTTAGCCAGTGACTTGGCCAGCTCGGTCTTACCTGTACCTGTCGGGCCAAGGAAGAAGAACGAGCCCATAGGCTGTCCCTTCTTGTTCAGGCCTGAACGGCTCTCGAAGATGGCGTCGAGGATGCTCTTGATGGCGTGGCTCTGGCCTACAACGCGCTGGTGCAGAATCTGCTCGGCGTTGCCCAGCTTCTCGCGCTCCTCGCTCTGGATGTTACCCATAGGTATGCCGGTCATCTTGGCCACAACGTCGCGTACGGCATCCTTTTCCAGCTTCTCAGCGATGGTAACAGTAGTGCCTTCTTCTGCAAGGGCGGCCATTTCGTTGTTGATCTTCGTCGATGCCATGGCACGGTCGAGCAGGTCGAGTGCCGATGACGGCAGACGGCGGTCAGGCATGTAACGCTTGGCCAGACGGACGATTTCGGCGGGCACCTCGTCCTCGATGGGCATGTGGTGGAAGTCCTCATAACCCTTGCGCTTGGCCTGGATGATGGCGATGGCCTGCTCTTCGTTGGGTTCTTCCACGGTAATCTTCTCGAAGAAGCTGGTCAGCTCCTTGTCCTTCTCAATGTCCTTCGTGTAGCCGTCGACGGTTGAGGTGATGACCACCTGCAGCTGGTTCTTCGACAGCAACTTCTTCAGACCGGGCAGGATGCCGTTCAACGTCGACTGCTTGTCCTCCACGCGGTGGAAGTTCTCGACGACGAGCAGCGGCTGCGTCTGAGCCATGAGCTGTTCGGTAACCTGCTTGAAGCGGTCTTCAATCTCACCTTTGTAGCTGACACCCTGCGAGAGTGCGATGAGGTCGAGCTCATAAGGCTGCAGAGACTCGAGCGATGCGGCCACCTTGCCGGCGCGGATGCGCTGCAGGATAGCGTGAATGAGGCTGGTCTTGCCCACGCCAGTCTCGCCTACGATGAGGAGATTGGCACGGTCCTTACGGGCCAGCACTTCGGTCATCGAGCGCACCTCGTTGTCGAAGCCTACAACGTCCTCCTCTGGCAGCTCAGCCAGCATGTCGACGAAGAAACCGCTGTCGGCTGCTGCTGCGGCAGCCTTCGAGGCACCACCGCCTGCGGAGATAGCTGCTGCGGCGGGCTTGACGGGAGCACCGCTGCCTATCTGCTTCTTGATCTTATCGGCAGAGAGGGTCAGCGTCTTCAGCTGTTCATATGAGAAACCTACGCCTGGGCTGGCCAATGCGGCGAGCAGGCAGGGACCGTCGATTTCGGCCAAACCGGCTTTGTCGGCGATGTCTTGGGCTTCCTTCACAACGTTCTGGGCGTCGTGCGACAGCTCAATGCCTTTCATGGGGTAGGGCGACTTCTCGCATTGTTTCATGCGCATGTCGGCCCAGTCCACCATGTAATAGTAATCCTCATCGAGGGTGTCCTCGATGTAGTTAACGAGCCCGGCGCTCTTGTGCAGCAGTGCACGCAGCAGATGGGCAGGTTCAATCTTCGGCGACTTGTTGTCGGTAGCAAACGACTGTGCGATGTGCAGCAGGTCGAATGGAAGATTTGCTAAAATTTCGGTGTACTTGTCCATATAAACGATGTTTATGGGTTAATAGTTTTTGTTGTTTGATTGTTTGACTGATGGGAGGGGAGGTTATGCGGATTTCTGATTACCGATGACCTCCAGGAAAGCGGAAGGGACATAAGCGGTGGCAACGCTGCAAAGACCGTTGATGGTGACAATGACGCGCTGTTGGCCTGAAACACGGGCCACACGTCCCTCGACGCCGCAGAAAGGACCGCCGATGACACGTACGATGTCGCCGCTTTTAAAGTTGCACTTCTCAGCACTGACCAGACGCACATGCTCGCTGTCTGTACATGTGGCCAGCACGAAGTTGTGCATCTCATCGTTGGGCACCACCAGTGGGGGGTTCTTGCCGTTCTCCGTGTTAAAATGGTCGTAATAGTAGGTCAGGAAGTCCAGCTGTGCCGTTCCCTTGACATACTCGTCGGCCTTCTCGCGTGTGGCGTAGACGAAAAGAATGTTGGGCACAAGCACTTCTTCGGTGCGCACCCGTTTCTCGTCCTTGAGCTTGTAGATGAAGTGCGTGGGCAGATAGCTGAAAGTTCCGTCGTCCACGATATAGTCGTACGCGCGACGCTCGCGTCCGTAGGATGCGCGCACTACGTACCACTTCTTATTTGGGTCGTGCGCATATTCTACCGACACCCCGGTCTGCGAACTGGTGGCTTTGGGGAGGGTGCTGATGCCTCTTTTGGCGGTGCTGGTCCTACCAGCTTCCTTATTATCAGCACGATAGGGTCGGATATCCACATTAGTCAATGTGCTCATATCTGCCTTGCGGTTTCGAAATATGGCTTTTATAAGCCGAAATCGCCTACAAAGTTAGGAAAAAAAGAAGAAAACTCATGCAATTTTAGCCATTTTTTTTCTAAAATAATACAATTTCGACAGTATATGAGACATTTTTTTAGGAGAAGAATTACTGTTAAAAAATCGAATGTTTCCCGCATAAAAAATCTAACGTTGGATTTTGTGCATCCAACGTTAGAATTCTTCTGCGGAATCTGTATCCGCCACCTTTCGGCGCTTATATAAAATATGTGTGTTACTCCTTGGCGGCGTTCTCCTGGTCAATGGCCTTGATCTTGTCCTTCACCAGCTGCATGTCGTCCTTCAGCTTCTGCATCTTGCGGTTCATCTCGTCGATGAGCGAGTTGCCCTTCTTCGAGCTGGCGCTGAGGAAGCCCAGGTTGTTCTCATAGGTCTGCACCTCTTGCTTCATCTGATCCAGTTGGCGAACCAGGCGGGCTCGCTCGCTGTCAAGGGCACCTTCGCCGCGCTCGGCTACCTGCTTCAGGTTGTCCCTGAATTTTGACAGGCGGCGGCGCTGCACGCTGATGTTCAGGTCTTTGTAAAGCTTGTCAAGCACCTCGTGATACTCATCATAGAGCTTGTCCTTTTCCTTGAACGGCACATGGCCGATGGCGTTGTACTCCTCAACGAGCTGCTGCACCTTTGCCTGCACGTCGTCGCCACCCTCTTCGGCAGCGGCCTTGATGCGTGCAATGACGTCGCGCTTCTTCTGCAGGTTCTCACGCTCCTCGCCACGCTGGCCAGCGCCGGCGGCGTTGCGGGCCTCAAAGAACTTGTTGCAGGCGCCGAGGAATTCCTCCCACAGCTGGTCGCCCAGTTTCTTGGGCACCATGCCGATGGTCTTCCACTCCTTCTGCAGGGCGATGAGCTTGTCACCGGTGGAGCGCCACTCAGTGCTGTCCTGCAGGGCCTTGGCCTTCTCAATGAGGGCGCGTTTTTTCTCGGCGTTCTCCTTATAGGTATCTTTGACGGCGCGGAAATGCTCACCCTTGCTGGTGAAGAACGTGTCGCAGGCGGCGCGGAAACGCTCGAATATCTTCACGTTCATCTTCTGCGGTGCGAAGCCGATGGTCTTCCACTCTGTCTGCAGGGCGATAATCTCCTGCGTATGGCGCTCCCAGTCGGCGCTGCCCTTGTTCTCCTCTGCCAGGATGGCCTCAGCCTTCTCGCACAGGGCGGTCTTCTTCTCCAGGTTCTCCTCCTCACGGGCACGCAGACCCTCGAAGTGCTGCTGGTGGCGTTTGTTGATGACGGTGCTGGCGGCCTTGAAGCGCTGCCACACCTCTTCGCGCAGTTCCTTGCTGACGGGACCGATCTCACGGTATTCCTGATGCAGCTTCTGCAACTGGTGGAAAGCGCTGATGACGTCGTTCTCGTCGGCTAGCTTCTCAGCAGCCTCGCACAGGCGTGTCTTAGCCTCGAGGTTCTTCTTGAAGTCCAGCTCACGAGCCTCGCTGTTCAACTTCAGCAGGTCATAGAACTGCTCGACATAGAGCTGGTAATTGCGCCACAGCTCGTTGGCCTTCTCAGCGGGCACGGCCTTGATGTCGCGCCATTCCTGCTGCAGGGCCTTGAACTCCTGATAGGTCTTGCTGGCCTCCTCGGGCGAGGTGACCATGCTCTTTATCTTCTCAATGATGGCGAGTTTCTTCTTCAGATTCTCTTCCTTCTCAGCCTCCTGTTCGCGGAAGAGCTGCTGCCTGCGTTCCTTGATGATGCCCATCTCGGCCTTGAAAGCCTCCTCAGCCACGTCGGGCGTGATCTGGTAGGCCTCGGGGTCGCCGCCGCCATCGATATATTCCTTCAGGCGGGCTTCGCGCTCGGCAATGTGCAGCTTGTAGAAGACTGTCTTGAGGTAGTCCACCTCATCCTTCTGCGGCATCTCCTCGCCGTGGGCCAGCTCCTTCACACGGTCCAGTACCTCCGCCTTCGTGGCGTAGGTCTTGGGCTCGGCAGGGGCTTCTGGGGCCTCTGGAGTTTCTTCCTGAACTTCCGGGATTTCCGGAGTTCCTGGAATCTCCTGTGCTTCGGGCGTTTCCGGTACTTCCGGTGCTACCTGCTCTTCCAGAGTCTCCTGGGGCTCAGGGGCTGCCTGTTCTTCTACTTTTTCTACTTCCTGGTTGACCGTCTCTTCGACTGGCGAATTGTTGACGGTTACATTCTCTTGAGAGTCCATCATTTAACTGTTTTAAGTTACTGATTTATTTAGGTATATTCACAAAACGTGGCAAAAGTACGAAAAAGTTAGGAGTTAGGGGGCAGAAAGCTAAGACTTTTTTACTTCGCTTTATTCTTTTTTAACAAAAGACAAAAAAAAGGAACGCCGATGCTTTGCCGTTTCAATGCTTTGTTATAACTTTGCAGGCGCAAACACGGTGGTTTGGGCCCCTTGGGGCTTGATTAAAAGGGAATGGGGTGTGAATCCCCTGCTGTCCCGCAGCTGTGAGTCGCCTTAGAACGGCGCAAGCATAACGTCACTGAGATTTTCGGGAAGACGCTTGCTGTCCGAGCGACGAGCCAGAAGACCTGCCGCCATTGTTAAGTCCTGCAGTACCTCTGGGGTTAGGACGACAGGACAATGCAGCTCTAAAATATAATATGAGAGGTGCAGGACTCGTTGTAGGTATGTTGTTACTCTTCACCCAGACGCTATGGGGAGAAGAGCTGAATGATACGACCCTGTACGCAGAGAAGAATAGGAATGCCTCGCTCCAGCCAGAGGTTGCCGCACAGTTTGACATAGTTTTCGCGGTAGACAGGCCCCAGGAGCGAGGCTTCTTTGTTGACACCACACAGACACTCAGCGAGGTTGAGGTGTATGGCAAAAGGCCTATCGCCACGTCGCAGACGTTGCGCGGTGCCGACCTTCGGGCTTTGTCGACAACCTCGGTGGCTGATGCACTGAAGTATTTCTCCGGCGTACAGATCAAGGACTATGGCGGCTTGGGCGGCCTAAAGACCATCAACGTGCGCTCGATGGGCGCACAGCATGTGGGCATCTATGTGGATGGCATCCGCATTACTAACGCACAGAACGGCACCGTCGACCTAGGGAAGTTCTCTCTCTCTTCCCTTGAGACGGTGTCGCTCTACAACGCCAATAAGCTTGACAACTGCCAGTCGGCCTCGGAGTATGCCTCCGGCGCTACCGTCTACCTCACTTCGAAACGGCCTACGAAGGACTCGCTGTCGGTGCAGCTGCGCCGTGCTTCTTTCAGCACTTACATGGCAAAAGTCAATGGTCAATGGGCATTGGCCAATGGCTTTCGGGGCTTCGTGGATGGCGAGTATTGCGATTCGCGTGGCGACTATCCTTTCCGCTATCATTCCAATTATGAGGACACTATCGGTCGGCGCGCCAACAGCGATATCCGTTACGGGCGCATTGAAGGAGCACTGTTCAAGGGAGGTTTTTCTACACATCTTTATTATTATGACTCTGAGCGCGGCTGTCCGGGTGGCATCGTCCGCCGACTCAGCGACAAATACATCAATGTGGGTCGTGAGTGGGACCGTGACTTCTTTGTGCAGGCCTCGTTCCAGCACGAGTTCCTAGGGCATCATCGAGTAAAGGTCAATGCGAAATACACCAACGAGTATCTGCGCTATTGTACTGACTACCCTGAGAATCAGAACACAGCCCGCGTCGACAACCACTACCGCCAGGAAGACGGCTATGGTGCACTCTGTTATGGTTATACGCCTTGGCCGTGGCTGTCGCTCTCAACCAGCTACGATGTGCGCTACAGCAAGCTGCGTGCCGATCTCAAGCACTTTGACAACGTGTTTCGTTTGGATCAGAAGGAAGTGGTGGCGGCACAGATGAACTATCATGGTGTGCAGGCAGCTGCGTCGATACTTCATCAGCACTATCACGACTTTACCTTTACCCGCGTAGGTGCTGCCGACCCATTGGATCGCTGGACGCCGGCCGTCTCTGCGGCTTACACCCTCTACGGTGTGACGATGCGAGCGTGGTATAAGAAAATTTTCCGTGCACCTATGCTCAACGACCTCTACTACACCCAGGTGGGCAACCGCAACCTTAAGCCTGAGTACACGAAGCAGTGGAACATCGGCTTGGAATACCACTGGTCGCCCTCACATTTCTCATCTCTCACCTCTCACCTCTCAGGCTCTGTACAGGCCGACATCTATCAGAACAAGATTGAGAACCGCATCGTTTGCCTGCCGCTGAAGGGTACCTACACCTGGACGATGATGAACTACGGCTACACCTACTGCCGAGGCCTCAACGCTACTGCCCAGGGACATTACGACAAGGATGACTGGCACTTCTCGCTGCTCACCTCGCTGACCTGGCAGAAAGACCTCAACCGCACCGACCCCACAGACGAGGATACCTACAACAAGCCCATCTGCTACTCGCCGGAGCTCTCCTACACCCTGACCGGTGTGGCTGCGTGGAAAGAGTTGTCGCTCACTGTCTCACACATGCATGTCGGCGAGCGGATGTGGAGCTATGCCGACCCCGAGGACATCCTCGAACCCTACAACAACATCGATGCGAAGCTCTCTTACTTGATGCCTGCATCTCTCACCTCTCGTCTCTCGCCTCTCACTTCCTTAGGCCTCTGTCTTGAGGTCTGCGATGTGCTTGACGAGCAGTATGAGCATATTCCCCGCTACCCCATGCCGGGCCGTAACTATAAACTCACCCTCACCATTGGTATTTAGAAGATAGAAAATATGAAGCGACTGCTGATAAGTTTATCATTTCTCATTATTCATTTCTCATTTAGCGTAGCGCAAGAGAAGCTCATTGTGCTGAACGAGGGTATGTGGCAGGCAGATAATGGACGCCTAACCTACTTCGAGAACGACCATGTGGTGAGCAACTCGTGGTTCCGCGATGTGAACGGGCAGAAGCTGGGCGACACACCAAACGACATCATACAGATCAACGACAACCTCATCGCCATCGCCATCAACTGGTCGAACATCGTGCAGTTCATCACGCCAGAGGGTAGGGCAGTGGCCGCCACTGAGGATATCCCCAACAACCGCAAGCTGTGCACCGACGGCAAATTCGTCTATGTTACCAGCTATGGCCATGAGTGCCTGACCACTGGCGGCTATCAGTATTTCGACAAGGGCTTCGTGGCGAAGATCGACGTCAGCACCTTCAAGACCGTGGCCGCCTGCGAGGTGGGCTACGAGCCCGAGGGCATCGCCTTTTATCAGGGCCGTCTCTTCGTGGTCAACACGGGTGGTTATGCTGCTCAGGAGAATCATGACTACGAGACCACGGTGAGCATCATCGATGCTGCCACGATGACGGTGGAGAAAACCATCGACACCCATGTGCCCAACCTATACGGCAAGGTGTCGCAGTACGGACGCTACCTCTGCATCAACTCGCCTGGCGATTACTATGAAATTCCTACGGCCAGCCTCGTCTTCGACTGCGAGAAGGCTCTCAGCGGCCAGGATTGCTTTGTGCGATTCGACGAGCCCGCCACCTACAACTGCACTACGCTCGACGGTCGTTTCCTGGCTGTGGGCTCTAGCTTCTCCTATATCACGGGCAGTTATGAGTTCTCCTGTATGACCATTGATCCGCAGGCGGTGATGGAGTCGGGGATTGCAAATCCCCTCCAACTGAGTGGCGTGACGAAGACGCTGCCAGGCACCTTGAAGGACGACTTCGAGCAGATGGCCCAGCCATACGGCATCTACGTCAATCCTTACACAGGCTATATCTACGGCACCGATGCCGGTTCCTTCGAGGGCGCCGGCTACCTCTACCAGTGGACGCCCGAGGGCCAGCTTTTAGGCAAACACAAGGTCTATATCAATCCAGGCCATTTCCTCGCTCTGCCGCCCGACGGCCATTTCAGCGGTATTGTCTCTTGCGTCTCACCTCTCACCTCCCACCCCTCACTTCTCTACGATTTGCAGGGACGGCAAATCACCAAGCCGCAGCGTGGCAACGTCTATCTCAGCCAGGGGCGGAAGTTCCTGTTCAAATAGCAACACATTTGTTTTAACCTTCAAAATATTAACAACATGAAAAAGTATCTACTAAGTCTCGTGGCGCTGACACTGCTGGCAGTGGGCAACGCCTTTGCCACCCAGGTCGAGGTGACAATGAACGCGAAGAGTAAGCTCATTCAGTCGCTGGTCAATATTGAGACCAACGCTGTTGTGAATGTGGGCGAACCGGACGGTACGAAGTACACCTTCGATGCCCCCGACGGTTCCTATCTGCTGACGGCTACCGATGCCAACGGTGAGACCGTGAACGGCACCATCCAGCTCGACATCGATGCCGAACACACTACCTTCGCCATCTTTTCGCCTGAGATCAATGTGAAGAATGCTGACTGGGTCTATGGCATCGACTACACCTTCAAACTGAAAGTAACCACCAAGGAAGGCGCTGTGGTCAATACCACTATGGGCGAATACACTTCGGGCAGGAAGATGTTCCTCGTGTTCAATGGCAACACCTACTATCTGGACATGATTCCCTCAGAGGCTCGCCAGGCTGAGGGCTACCTGCCTGCTGCCCTTTCAGGCACGATAACCTATAATGCTACTGTTCAGGCCGAGTGTCCTATGGGCTATGCATTTGATGTGACCGTTCCTGCTGAGGCCACACTTTTCCTCGGCACCAAGACGGCCCACTTCGTAAAGTTCAAGGAGGTGGAGCCCCAGGGCGTCGTCACCAATGGCGCTGCTAAGGTCTATACCTTCAAGCTGGCCGACAAGCAGCAGTATAACTACCGTGTCAGCCAGGAAGGCAAGTATACCCAGGCCGGTATCTTCACCATGAGTGGTGACCCCGAGAAACGTCCCGAGCTGACTTTCACCGATGCCGACCTCTCGGCCAAGGACCCGAAGTTCATCGACCACGACGTGACCAGCAATGAAGGCTACAACGTGGCTGACATCTTCCTCAACATCAACGAGCGCGGACACCTGCTGCTGGCTAACGTCGGCGACACCTACGACATCCTGCCCATGCGCAACTGGGAGCTCACCAACAGCATCACCGCCAACTACTTCATCGAGCCCGACTTCCACTTCACCGTGCTGAACACGATGGGCAAGGAAGACAACTCCGTGGTGAAGGTTGAGAATGAGCTGCTCACCGCTGTTGGCACAGGCACCGCCATCGTGCTGGTGACCTACGATGCCATCCACCTCGATCAATACAACGGAGCTGCGAAGAGTTCCTTCGTAGGCGGCAGCGACTGGGGTGCCATCTGGCCTGAGAATACCGGTGTATTCGTGGTCACCGTAGGACAGGAACCCGCAGAATTCTCGCCCAACATCACCATCAACGAGAACTACCTGACCACCGTCACTCCGTGGGGTGGCGGCGACCCGATTGACACGAAACTCTCGATGAAGAACGTCGATGCCGAGTTCGACGTGTTCTATTTCCTCGATACAGAGGACGGCTTCGACTATACCTTTACGCCTGAGAGCAATGTCATTGTTACCATGTCGCAGCCTGTCATCGGCACCAACAGCATCTCCTATCCGGCTTTCTCAGGACTGAATATAAGGAAGAACAATGACGGCAGCTTTACCTTGCACCTCGTCGAGGGCCGTAACATCGTCTGCCTGGCTAATAATGCTGGACAGTGTGTCTATCAGGTGTTGACTGCCAAGCCCTGTCACCGCGACATTACCGTCAATGACGAGGCCGTCACTTTGGTGAAGCCCGGCGATAAGGTCACCGTGCAGTATTCCGGTCTCTATCATCCCGCTGGCAAGCTGGCCGGCATCCACAACTTCAGCGCCTTCCTGGCTTACAAGCAGGCCACCGAGGGCATCACTGTGACGAATGGCAAGGCCAACCAGTATAAGATGGCCTCTACGCCCGCCGCACAGGCCGTCACCTTCACTGTGCCCGAGAATTGGATCTATCCCGTGATTGAGCTCACTGACGGCGTGCTTGGCATCAGCGGATTCGGCGATCCTGTGGGCAACCATCGCTCCACCTCAAAGGACACAGGCCGTGCTCCCAACTTCACCGCCATCTCGCAGAGTGCTGTCTTCGGCCGTGTACCTGCCGTAGAGATTGGTGTCGACGTGCCTCCCCTGCCGGCTGTAGCCACCTTCGAGGAACTCGAGGTACCCGCCGACGGACACATGAGCGTCAGCACTGAGGAAGACGATGAGCGCACCGAGTTCGTCAGCGGCGACTTCGAATTTGCTACCGGCTGCATGAGCGACTGGGACTACTGGTACTTCTTCGGCTATGCCAACCGTACTAAGACTGCGTTCGAGACACTCGACGACCAGTGGAACAACGTCGTGGGTGGTGGCTACGACGGCTCAGCCAACTATGGTGTGGCCTATGCCGCAGCCTTCAACGGCCCTTGCGAGGTGACTGTTCTCAACCACGAAGGCGGCTCTGTGGTGCCCGGTTTCTATATCACTAACAGCAGCTATGCCTACAACTCGCTGACCGGCGGCGATGCCTTCGCCAAGAAGTTCGGACTGGGCGACTGGTTCAAGCTCACCATCACCGGCTACGATGCCAATGACGAGGTAACTGGCACGAAGGACTATTATCTCGCTGATTTGCGTGATGCTGAGAAGGCTTACATCATCAACGACTGGCGCTATGTCGACCTCAGTGGTCTGGGCAAGGTGGCCAAGCTTGGCTTCGAGCTCTCCAGTACCGACAATGGCGACTGGGGCATGAACACGCCGGCCTACTTCTGCTTCGACAACTTCGGTGCTACGGGTAAAGAGGTGCTGCCTGAGAAGAATGTCGTTCTGCCGCTCGAGATTGCCACCTTCGAGGAGATTGAGGTACCTGCCGACGGACACATGAGCGTCGCCACCGAGGAGGATGACGAGCGCACCGAGTTTGTCAGCGGCGGCTATGAGTTCGCTACCGGCTGCATGAGCGATTGGGACTATTGGTACTGGTTCGGCTATGCCAATCGCACCAAGAATACATTCGAGACGCTCGACGACCAGTGGAACAACGTCGTGGGCGGCGGCTACGATGGCTCAGCCAACTATGGTGTGGCCTATGCTGCCGAGTTCAACGGTCCCTGCTATGTCACTCCGCTGAGCGAAGAGCCTGTCGTGGTGCCCGGCTTCTATATCACCAACAGCAGTTATGTCTACAACTCGCTGACCGGTGGCGACTCATTCGCCAAGAAGTTCGGCTTGGGCGACTGGTTCAAGCTCACCATCACCGGCTATGATGCCGATGACAAGGTGACCGGCACGAAGGAATACTATCTGGCCGACCTGCGTGATGCCGAGAAGGCTTACATCATCAACGACTGGCGCTATGTCGACCTCAGCGGTCTGGGTGCAGTTGCCAAGCTCGGCTTTGCTCTCTCCAGCACCGACAATGGCGACTGGGGCATGAACACACCGGCCTACTTCTGCTTCGACAACTTCGGTGCCGAGGGCACGGAGGTGCTGCCCGATCGCAATGTCGATGTCACCACCAGCGTTGAATCTGTTGCTGCATCACAGCAGCAGCCTGCTCAGCGCTTCGCCGTCGACGGACGCCAGCTGAACAGCCTCCACAAGGGCATCAATATCGTCCGCATGGCCGACGGCTCTGTGCGTAAGGTCGTGATTAAGTGAGCGAAGTTCAAGGTTCTCAAATAATTCGTGTATTTCGAATCATTCGTGGTAAAAAGAACCCGACAGATACTTTGTATCATTTCGCTGTTACTCGTTCTGACAGCCTGCGGAGGACAACGCCCTCCGCAGAGCTGGGCAGAGCGTTTGCAAGAAACTCCCGCACCCGACAGCCTGACGTTCCGCTATGCGCGGCTCATCCACGTAGAGCAGCGTGAAGGCTGCCGGGTGGTTTATATCGACAATCCCTGGAAGCCGGGCTATGGCCTGCATACCTACGTCCTCGTTCCCTATGATGCCCCCATGCCTGAGGACCTCCTTGGCGGCACCGTCGTCCGCACACCGCTCCGTCGTAGCGTCGTCTTCACCAGCGTGCATTGTGCCCTGATCGACCAGCTCCAGGCTACGGCGCAGGTGGCTGGCGTGGCCGACCTGAAATATATCAAGGTGCCCTTCGTGCAGGAAGGTGTGAAGAGTGGCCGTATCGCCGACTGCGGCGACGGCATGAGTCCCGTGGTGGAAAAGATTATCGACACCGAGGCCGACGCCCTCCTGCTGTCACCCTTCGAGAATGCCGGCGGCTACGGACGCATGGAGGACATCAACATCCCCATCATCGAGTGTGCCGAGTATATGGAGGCATCGCCGCTAGCCCGTGCCGAGTGGATGCGCTTCTACGGGATGCTCTATGGAAAGGAGGCTGAGGCTGAGCACCTGTTCATCGAGGTGGAGACCCACTACAGGGTGCTGATACAGCAGGCAGCGACGGCAGCCGACCGCCCGTCGGTGCTGGTCGACAAGATGGCGGGCTCTGTGTGGTATGTGCCGGGCGGACGCAGTACCATCGGACAGATGCTCAGCGATGCCAATGCCGACTATCCTTGGGCCGACGACACCCATAGCGGCTCCTTGCAGCTGGCCTTCGAGACGGTGCTGGAACGTGCCGGCGAGAGCGACTTCTGGCTCTTCCGCTACGACAGCCCTGCACCCATCACCCTCTCCCAGCTGCTCAGCGAGAAAGACGGCTACCGCATGGTGGGTCCCGTCCGTTCCGCCAGTGTGTCCGGCGGTATGGCACACTCCGTTTCCGCCAGCGTGTCCGGCGGTTCTCCCGCTGGAAATAGCGTTTCTCATATCTACGGCTGCAACGTCACCACCTCGATGTTCTACGAGGAGACGCCCTTCCGTCCTGACCTTTTGCTGCAGGACCTGATAAAAATCCTGCACCCCGACATACCAAACCTGCCCGAGCCGCGTTATTACCATAAAATAGAATAACCGCGTGAGGAGGAACTGGGCAATAGTGGTGTTGGTGGTGCTCATCTTGGCACTCTTCGTTCTCAACCTTTTTGAGGGCAGCATCCGCATACCCGCCTCCGATGTGTTCAGCATCCTCATGGGCGACGAGGACACCAAGCCCTCCTGGCGCTACATCATCCTCGAGAGCCGCCTGCCGCAGGCCATCACCGCCGTGCTCTGCGGTGCCTCGCTGGCCGCCAGCGGACTGCTGCTGCAGACCGCCTTCCGCAATCCCCTGGCCGATCCTTCCATCTTCGGCATCAGCAGCGGTGCAGCCCTCGGCGTGGCCCTCGTCATGCTGATGCTGGGCGGCACGCTGTCGGTAGGCTCGCTGCAGCTCGGCGGCTTCGTTGCCGTCATCGCCGCGGCTTTCGTGGGGGCTATGCTAGTCACCGCCATCATCTTCTTCTTCTCTACGCTGGTCAGGAGCCATGTCATGCTCCTCATCATCGGCATTATGATTGGCTATCTGGCCTCGTCGGCCATCACGCTGCTCAATTTCTTCGCCACCGACGAAGGCGTGAAGACCTATGTGATGTGGGGCATGGGCTCCTTCGGCGGTGTCACCATGCGACACATGCCGTTCTTCGCCACAGCCACGCTGCTGGGCCTCACGGGCACTATGCTGCTCATCAAACCGCTGAACGCCCTGATGCTCGGCGACCGCTATGCCACCAACCTCGGCTTCAGCATCCGTCGCATCCGCAACTGGCTGCTCGTCGTCACCGGCCTGCTCACCGCCGTCACCACCGCCTTCTGCGGACCCGTGTCGTTCATCGCGCTGGCTGTGCCGCATATCACGCGACTCCTGCTGCGCACCGACGACCATCGTCTGCTCCTTCCTGCCACCACCCTCTGCGGTGCCGTCGTGGCCCTCGTCTGCAATTTCATCTGCTTCCTGCCGGGCGAGAGCGGCATCATCCCACTCGCCGCCGTCACGCCGCTCATGGGTGCTCCCGTCATCATCTATATCATCGTGAAGGGCAAAAAGTAGACCAGCCTACAATACACAACAACGGGAGGACTTTTTTAGCCCTCCCGTTATTACTTTTAGCCGTTGCTCAGAGATGTCTGTTGCGAAGCGTCGTCATCACGATGCGCATGTAGCTGTAGAGCTGTTTGTCGTTGAGCACCTGCCTCATCTGCTCGGCATCCTTTCTTACGGTCTGATGAATCCGAAACCTTAGCTGAGGCCCTTTCAGTGCAGCCAGCGACTGCATTTCCTTGTTGAAGTTGTCGTGAATCGTCTCTACGGCGTCCATCTGGTTCTCGTCCAGTTCCAGCACTTCGGAGAGGCGGTAGATGTCACAACTCATGTCGAATCTCTTGTCAGCCTTGTCACTCTTTGCAAAGCTAAATGTGAATGCCATCACGGCAGCCAGTGTGAAAACAATCTTTTTCATGTTCTTTGATTTTTTAGTTGTTATCCTGTTTGTTATCCTGATTACTGATTCTTTGACGCAGGCAATGAGAAAGGGTTTAAAGCATCCCTATCTTTTTTACAGGAGGCTCCATAGGAAATTCTGGAGGCTCCAGAAAAAAATGCGGAGGCTCCGCAGCAAATTCCGGAGGCCCCTGAGATAGTGAATGTGGGCGAAAATTTTCGCTCACATCGAATAGAGTGGATATGCCGCAGGGTGGCAACAGACTATGACAAGTAGCCGAAAAGTACGAAAGTACTTAGTACGATAGTACGTTTACTGCCAATTTTCTATAGTTAAAATTCAATATTTATATATTATATATATTT